>DASSAT010000448.1:0-4209 GCA_035699305.1 Fimbriiglobus sp.
ACAGGCCGCGCGGTAGGTCCCGAAGCCGTCGGCGGGCAGGTCGGCGGCGAGCGACCGGGCATGTCGGCGGACCGCCTCATGGTCGCCCAGCCCGGTCAGCACGTCGGCCAGGTGGCGGCACTGGTCGCGCAGGGTGGCGCGGAAGTCCGGCCGGCCCGGGTTGGGCTTCAGGGCCGCGACGAGTTCGGTCACGGCCGCCTCCAGGAGCGGTCGGGCCTCGGCCGGCCGGCCCTGCTCCATTTGCAACGACCCGCGGTTGCCCAGCACCGCGCCCAGCACGCCCCGGTGGCCGCTCGCCTCCGGCTGCTCCTTGACGAGCCGCCTCAGGTGGTCCTCGGCGGCGCGCCAGTACCGGTCGGCCTCGTCGGGCCGGTTCGACTCGGCGTAGATCGCCGCCAGGGTGTTGCAGACGTTGGCCAACTCCACCCGGTACTCCGGCACGTCCGGGTATTCGTTCACCAGCCCTCGGAGCAGGTCGTCGTGGGCGTGGCCGAGGGCGGTTTGCGCGTCGCCCAGCCGGTTCGCGTCGCGGTGGACGTTGCCGAGGTTGTTCAGGCAGACAGCCAACTCGCGGCGGTAGTCCGGCCGCCGCGGGTCCATCTCCCGGAGTTGGGTGAATAGCTCGACCGCCCGCTCCAGGACCGGGCGGGCCGCCGCCGCCCCGTCCGTCTGTCGGAGGACCGACCCGAGGTTCAGCCGCGCCCGGGCCAGGTGGTGGCGGGGCTTGGGGTCGGTCGGGTCCGTGGCCGACAACTCTTCGGAGAGGCGGACCGCCTCCGTCAGTTCCCCTTTCGCCTCCGCCCCCTGGCCGCGGTCCTTGGCTACGATGCCGAGGTTGTAGTGCGACCGGGCGAGGTCCTGCCGGTAGGTGCGGGCGGTCGGGTCGGCGGCGTGGAGGGCTTGTTGCAGTTCCAGCGCCCGGCGGTAGGCCGCCGCCGCCTGCTCGGGGCGGGCGGTGAGCCGGTAGACCTCGCCGGCGAAGTTGTGGCAGTCGGCCAGTTCCCGGACCAGGTCCGATCGGTTGGGCTGCTCGGCGATCATGGCTTCGAGGTCCGCCGTCGCCCGCGCATAAGCCGCCAGCGCTTCGTCGTTGTGGCCGAGCTGTCGGCGGATGTCGCCCACCCGCCGGTACGCCCGCGCCGCCTGCTCGCGGACCAGGGGCGAGTCCTCGCTGGCGAGCAAGTTCTGGTAGATCGCCAGCGCCCGCTCTAACAGGACCCGCCGTTTCTGCGTCATGCGCGGGACGCCGTCGAGGTCTTCCTCGGCAACCTCCGTCAGGAACATCTGCACCGACTCGACCGTCTGGTTCAGCAGCGCTTCCCTCCGCTTCCCCTGGCTTATCTTCTCGAAGTACGACCAGACCAGGACGCCGATGGCGACGAACACCGCCGCGATCAGCGCCGCGGTCAGCCTCGCCAGGCCCGGCCGGCGCCTGGCCCACTTGCGGACGTGCTCGTGCCACGACACCGGCCGCGCCCAGACCGGACGGCCCTCGGTGAACGCGCGCAGGTCCTCGGCCAGCGCCTCGGCCGACGGGTAGCGGTTGGCCGGCTCCTTGCGCAGGCACTTCAGGCAGACCGTCTCCAGGTCCAGGGGCACCTTCGGCTGGAGTCGCCGGGGCGGGACCGGGTCGCGGGTGAGGACTTGCTCGATGGTGTCGCGCAGGGTGGTGCCGCGGAACGGCGGCGCGCCGGTCAACAGCTCGTAGAGGACTGCTCCCAGGGCGTACACGTCCGACGCCGGGCCGACGGACTTGTTGTCCCCCGCCGCCTGTTCCGGGGCCATGTAGCTGGGCGTCCCCAGGATCATCCCGCTGTGGGTCTGGCCGCTGTCGGTGTCCATCAGCCGGGCGAGGCCGAAGTCGGCGATCTTGGGACAGAGGTCGGAGGTCAGAAGACAGAGGTTAGAAGGCAGAGGTCGGAGGTCAGAAGAAGTCGAGACGGGGGCGACTCCGTCGTCTGACTTCTGACTTCTGACTTCTGACTTCCGACTTCCGACTTCTGATCTCTGACTTCTGTCCTCTGTCCTCTGGAGCAGGACGTTGGACGGCTTGAGGTCGCGGTGGACGATGCCGGCCCGGTGGCCGGCGTGCATCGCTCGGGCGAGTTGCTCGGTGACGGCGGCCGCCCGGTCCGGCGGCAGCGGCGCCCCGTCGAGCCGGTCGGCGAGGCTGCCGCCCTCGCAGAACTCCAGCGCCAGGAATGGCCGCCCGTCGGCGTCGCCGACCTCGTAGATTTGCACGACCCCGGGGTGCCGCAGCCGGGCAGCGGCCTCGGCCTCGGCCCGGAACCGCGCCCGGATCGACAGGTCGCCCAGGCCGTCGGCGATCATCTTCACCGCGACGAGCCGGTTGGTCACCACCTGCCGGGCCTTGTAGACGACGCCCATGCCGCCGCCGCCGATCCGCTCCAGCACCTGGTAGCCGGGCAGCTGCGGCAACGATCGGTCGGCCCGGAGCGGGGGGGCCGGGGGAAAGATCGGGCTAGCGGAAGGCAGGGTGGCGTTCGGGTCCACGGAGGGGATGGTGACGTTCGGATCGGTGGGGGCGGGTTCGGCCGGGGCGCCCAGCGCGCCGCAGAGCGGGCACGCGACCGGCCCCGCGATGGCGGGGTCGTCGTCGCCGGTCCAGTCCCACCGGTGCCCGCGGGCACACGTCAGCCAGTGCGACATCGGTCCCGTCTTGCGGTGTGTGGGCCGCCCCGGCGAGCGAATGACGAGGGACTACTCGGGCCTGTCCGGGTCGCGCTTCATCTTCAACTTCCACCGGCCGCCGGCGACATTCCACGCCTCGCCTGCCATCACGGCGCCGCTCACCGTCCCCTCGAACTCGGCGAACCGGTTGTTCGTCTCCCAGTAGACCTTCGCCCCCGTCTGCTTCCAGGTCCCGTTCGAGTATGTGTTGCCCAGGTAGGTGTAGACCAGCACTCCCCCTTTGGCGAACGTGTAGGTGGTCGGGGCGGTCACCCCGTCCCCGGACCAGGTGGTCCCCTCCAGCTTCGGGACCGGCTTCTTGCGCTCCTTCGGGACCGGGGCCGCCGCGACGGCGCCGCAGGCGACGACGAGGACCGCACCGATCAGCAACCGGGTCATCGACGCCCCTCCGACGGGTGGACGGACCGCGCCCAGTTTACCCGCGGGGCGTGTCGGTCGATAGCCCCTGGCGGAACGGGCCACGGCGCGGGTACAGTGACGGCACGCGAACGAACACGGGGGCCTGCGATGCGCGAGAACACGGGGCTTTGGGTTGCGCTCTTGGTGGTCGGCGGGCTGCTGCTGGCCGGCCTGGTCGGGGTCGGCGCGATGCTGGCCATGAAGACCCGGACGGTGCAGCGGAACACGGCCGAGGAGCGGCGACTGGCCGACGCCGAGGCCGCCCGTGCCGAGGCCGAGGCGAAGCTCGCCGCCTTGCAGAAGCAGAAGGGGGCCGCGAAGCCGGCCGAGCCGAAGACCCCCGAGCTGTCGGCCGAACCGACCGTCGTCGAGAAGTGGGCGAAGGCCGAGGCCCGCGAGTTCGCCGCCAAGCTGTTCAAGGACTACCAGGGCAACGCGGTCGCGGCGGACAAGAAGTACAAGGGCAAGACGATCGGGGTGGTCGGCGAGGTGTACAAGGTGGACAGCCTGCGGGGCAAGGCGGTGGTGATCCTGAAGGCCGGCACCGGCGAGTTCGACATCGTCTTGGGGTACGTCTGGTGCGTCTGCGACGACGCGGACCGGGACAAGCTGGCCGAGTTGACGGACGGGAACTGGGCGGCGCTGGTCGGCCGGTGTACCGGGAAGGAGGCGGTCGGCGGCTTGGAGATCGGGTCCATGATCATGATGCAGGGCTGCCGCGTGGTCCACGTCGCCCGAACCGAGGCCGAGATGAACAAGGCGTTCCAGCGGAAGAAGTAACCCTGGGCGGTCCTCCGGTTTTGTGGCTGCGGCGGTATCGAAGATCGGAAGACATTCACCACAAAGGCACAAAGGTCACACAAAGGCACACAAAGGGAAGAGAGGGAATGCCCTGTCTTCCTTTGTGTCTCCTCTGTGTGACCTTTGTGCCTTTGTGGTGAACGCCTGGGGTCCGACACCCGCCGAAACCTGGAAGACAAATCGTGGCATCGCTCAGTAAGTGACGCCCTTGCCGACCGCGCGGGCGTCGCCGACAATCGCGGGGATGTCCCGCCTCGCCTGGATCGCTCTCGTTCTGGTGATCGCCGCACTCGCCGG
>DASSAT010000449.1:0-3475 GCA_035699305.1 Fimbriiglobus sp.
GGTGGTCGATTCACGGAAGGTGTGGCCGACGTTCGAGCCGGACCCGCTCGGGTTCGCCCCGTGGCGCGAGTGGGGCGGTGACAGGTTGCTCCGGCGGGACGGGCAGCTGGTGGTCGCCGCCACGCCCGACGAGCCGGACCCGGCCGGCGGCGCCTACGACCCGGCGGTGCCGCCGCACTGGCGATATCAGGGCCGGCCGGCCACCCAGTACTGGCGGACCGCCGCCGCCCCGGGGGCCGAGGCCCGGGTGAACGGGCGATCGACCTACTGGGGCGGCGGCGGTCCGATTCCCGGCGGCGTGTCGTTCGAGAACTTCGAGATCCAGGTGCCGTTCGCCGACGGCCAGGAGTTCTGGTTCGGCGTCACCCCCGCCGGCCCCGATTCACTCGGGTTCGACCCGGCCCGGGGGCAGTCCCCGACCGACGGCCGGTAAATCGGTGGGGCAGGCATTCCTGCCTGCCCTGTGACACTCAGGGTAGGCAGGAATGCCTGCCCCACCGATCAAGCTTGGCGGCTACGGGATGACCAGCTTCGGCGGCAGGTACACGCCCTCGACTTTCACGTCGATGTCGTTGGTGGCCGGGAGGACCTTGTTCGACACCAGGAACGCCGGCTGGATCCACAGCCGCTTCGGGCTGCCTTGGAAGTCCACCTTGGTGACGGTGATCCCCGCGTAGCCGACGATGTTGTAGACGGCATTGTCCCCATTCCCGCTGACTGTGTCGTACAGAGGGATGATCCGCGGCTGGCCCTTGATCGCCTCGAACGAGACATCGACCGAGGACGTCAACCCGGTGTCCCCGCCGCACATGAACGGCACGTACAGCGCCCCGTCGGTCTGGTTCACCTTGAGGGCGAAATCGGGGTTGGCGAAGTCGGCCACGGTCGGGCCGTAGAGGATCTGCCGCTCCAGCTCGCCGGTCGCGTTCGAAGTGCTGCCGAGGTCCAGCGACCCGAAGTTCCCTGGGGCGTTCTGCTTGTCCGAGAACAGCACCACCTCGTTAACCCCGTCCGGCCCCGACGTGAGCTGTTGCAGGCCCAGGTTTACGGTCGTGATGTCCGAGAGTAGGTTCCGGGTCGCGTTGAGGGCGTCGCTGAGGATGCCGCCCGTGCCGTCCGGGCGGGTCTTCCCCATGGCGGCGTAGTAGTAGTCGATCTGCATGGTGTACGGCAGCAGCGAGGCGCCCGGCTTGACCGCCTGGCCCTGAGCACAGAAGGCGGTGGCGGTGACGACCACGGCGGCGTTCTTCGACCCGATGACCGGGGCGAAGAACAGGTCCAGCGGGCTGTTCTGAAGGCTGTCGCGCCGCAGCGTCACCTGGACGGCGTTGGCCGGGTCGGTCGCCGTGTACGTGTACGAGAGCCGCGCACCTGGGTCGGCATACGGGGAGTACCGGCAGAGCTGGATGTCCTCGTCCCGGACGGTCAGCCCCGGCATGTTCAGGTCGATGTACTTGCGGACCTCGGCCCGAACGGCGTCGGCGCTGGCCGTCGCGCCGGGCGGGACCAGCGCTTCCTGGGCGCCGGCCAGGGCGCCGGCGTCGGCGGCCCGCTGCATCCGCGTCTTGTAGAGCGCGATGTACCCGGTGTCGATGGCGAACGCCACCATCCCGATCATCCCGGTCAGGAACACCGCGAACATGACCAGGACGTTCCCCGGCCGGCGGCGCAGGGCGTGACGGGGCGGCCGGCACATCGTGCCGGGCGCCTCGGGAGACTTCCGCATGGGCGAACTCGCGGTAGGTCAGCGAAGCGGTGGGTCAGGCTCGCCGGACATCGACCCCACACGGGGGACACCGGCGGCTACAAGAGGAAGGGGAAAACTCGGCCCGAATGCGACACGGTTTTTCCGAATTATTCCGGCGGGGTTGAGGCGTGGCCGCAAGGGTGTCGGACTTCTCCGCTCAGGCCCTTTTTGCTTGGCCGACTGACCGGCGTCCGGTACGCTCGGGCAAGACATCCTTTCCCCCGCTGGAGACGACCCGTGTCACCGACTCGCCGTGAATTCTCCGCCTCCCTGCTCGGCTCGGTCATGACGTTCGGGCTGGTCGAGCTGCTCTGGTCGCGCGACCTGTTCGCCGACGGCATCAAGCCGACCGTCGAGGCGTGGCTCAAGGAGTTGGTCTCGATGACCAAGGACCTCCGCGGCCGGCGGCTGACCGACCTGGAGTTCCAGGCGAAGATGGACGACCTCTACCGGCGGGTGGACCTCAAGGCGCTGGTCGGGTTGGTCAAGCTCGACGAGATCGAGCGGCGGTCGAAGCTACCGGCCAACGGCGCCCTGAGCCGAAGCATCGACCTGGCGAAGGTGGAGGGGTTGCCGGCAGAGCTGGGGTTCGGCAAGCAGGTGTTCGGGTGCGGGAAGGGGCGGTCGATCGTGCCGCACGGGCACGCCAACATGTGCACCGGGTTCATCGTGCTCAAGGGGAAGTGGCACGGCCGGCACTACGACCGGGTCGAGACGCACAAGGACCACTACGTCATCCGGCCGACCATCGACCGGGCGTTCGGCCCCGGGGAGATGTCCACCATTTCGGACCACAAGGACAACGTCCACTGGTTCAAGGCGACCTCGGACGTGGGGTACATCTTCAACGTCCACGTCATCGGCTACGACCCCGGCATCACGGACCGGTCCGGCCGGCTGTACCTCGACCCGGACGGGGAGAAGCTCTCCGGCGGTCGGATCAAGGCGGCGAAGATGACCTCCGAACAGTGCCACAAGAAGTACGGCTAAGAACGGCCGGTTACACTTTCCGCGCGCCGCTCGTCTGGTTTTTTGCGTCACATTCTCCGGGCGGCGCGCAAACCCCCTGTACCGTGTGCGACACCGGGCGAGCGCCTCCGAGGGCCAAGCGGCGGACCGGCCGGCCTATGGACGATCACCAGGAGCGCGACGTCGCCCGCGGCCTGACTGCGGGCGACCCGGACGCCTGGCGGGCGCTGTACGACGCCTTCGCCGTGCGCGTCTGGCGGTCGGTCGCGCGCCGGATGGGGCCGTGCGCCGCCGACGTGGCCGACGTGGTGCAGGAGACCTTCCTGGCCGCCGCGCGCTCGGCCCACACCTACGATCCGGCCCGCGGCACCCTCTGGGTCTGGGTGTGGGGCATCGCCCGGACCCACGTCGCCCTGCACTATCGCAAGCTCGACCGGCTGCACCGCATCCGCGAGAAGCTCGCAGCCGACGGCTCCCTGTCCCGGCACCTGGACGGTCAGGCCGACGGCCTCGCGGCCGGGGAGCTGGCGGCGCTGGTCCGGGCGACGCTCACGGAGCTGCCGGCCGACTACGAGACGCTGCTGACCGCGAAGTACCTGGACGGCGAGTCGGTGGAAGCGATCGCCGCCCGGGAGCGGACGACCGACGGAGCCGTCCGCTCCAAGCTCGCCCGGGCCAGGCAGGCGTTCCGGGAGGCGTTCGTCCGCCACACGCCCGCTCTTTCTCCCTCCCCCCTTGGGGGGGAGGGCCGGGGTGGGG
>DASSAT010000450.1:0-10824 GCA_035699305.1 Fimbriiglobus sp.
GCAAGAGCGGCCGGGACGGCCGCGGTCCCAGGGGAACCACCATGCCCGCGACCACCGCCCTGCGCCGGACCGTGTCGGTCGCCCGCAAGGAGTTCCTGCACATGCTGCGGGACACCGGCACCCTGTTCTTCGCCCTGGCAATCCCGGTGGTGGAACTGTTCATGCTCGGGTACGCCATCGACACCAACGTCCGGCACATCCGCACCGTCGTTTACGACGCCTGCCAGACCCAGGAGAGCCGGGCGCTGTTGCGGGCGTTCGAGACGACCGACGACTTCGACGTGGTGGGAATGGTCTACGACGACGCCGCCCTGTCGCAGTGGATCGTCGCTGGCAAGGCCCACGTCGCCATCAAAATCCCGGAGGACTACTCCCGCCGGCTGGCCGCCGGGGAGACCGCCCAGGTGCTCATCCTGGTGGACGGGTCCGAGTCAAGCGTCGCCGCGACGGCGGTGAACGTCGGTAACGCGGTGGCGATGCAGGAGTCGCTCAAGGCGGTCCTCGGCGGCAAGGCGCTGCCGGTCGAGACCCGGCCGCGGGTGCTGTTCAACCCGGACACCCGGTCGGCCAACTTCTTCATCCCGGGGCTGATGGTCTTCCTCTGCCAGATGATGGCCTCGATGCTCACCGCCACCACCATCGTCCGGGAGAAGGAACTCGGCACCCTGGAGCAGCTATTCATGACCCCGGTCCGGCCGGTCGAGCTGATGATCGGCAAGCTGGTCCCGTACTTCGTCTTGTCGTTCGTGCAGTTCCTGGTCATCGCCGGACTGATGTGGCTGGTGTTCGACGTGCCGGTGGCCGGCAACTTCTTGACTCTCCTGGTAATCAACGTCCCGTTCGTGATGGCGGCACTGGGGGTGGGGCTACTGATCTCGACGCAGTCCAACACGCGGGACGAAGCCGGTCAGAAGGTAATCGGGACGGTACTGCCGGGCGTGTTCCTATCCGGGTACATCTTCCCGATCGAGTCGATGCCGTGGGTGTTGCAGGTGGTGGCGTACCTGATCCCGATGACGTGGATGATCGACGCCGCCCGTGGGGTGATCCTGCGCGGCGCCGGCTGGAACGAGCTGTGGCTCAACGCGGTCGTACTGACCGGCATGGCGGCCGCGGTCATCACCCTGGCGGCGGTACGGTTCAAGAAGCGCGTGTCGTAGTCTTGTAGGGTGGGCCGAGTCTTCGAGGCCCACCGTCGGGGGATGGTGGGCCTCGAAGACTCGACCCACCCTACAAGATGACTTTCCGGTAGCACCAGTCGAACAGAAGCTCCCACTCCCGCGCCTGCACCCGCTTCAAGGTCTCCTCTGTGTCGTCGCCGGTCCCGCGGTGTTCCTCGCAGGCATCGACGAACCCGAACGGCTCCCAGCCCGCGTACCCCAGTGTGGTCGCGTCGCGGGCCAAGTCCGCGAAGACCGGGTGCGACCCGACCCGCCGCCACCAGTATTTGCTGTTCCCGGCGTCCGGCTCCCGGCGGTGCATTATGGCGTGCCAGAAGCTCCCCTCGGCAGACGGTAAGTCCTGACTGATCGCGTGCGACTCGTCGAGGAAGTCGTGGTACAGCCATAGCCCGGCCAGGCACGCCTGGGCCATCTCCTGGTTGCGGACCGGCCGGCCGAAGTCGGCGAGCGGGTCGAACGTCTCCAGCAGCGGCTTTGCGGCAGTATTCGGCGACCCCGGCCCCAGGTCGGCGACCCGGGTCGGGGTCAGCAAGGCGGCGACGACCGGGCCGTAGGCGGTGGGATCGAACTCGGACATGGCTGTCCTCGCCCTCTTTCTCCCTCCCCCCTTGGGGGGGAGGGTCGGGGTGGGGTAGCCGCCCGGTCACCCCCACCCTAACCCTCCCCCCTCAAGGGGGAGGGACCAAGAATGGCTTGTTCGGGTATGATCGTATCGAACCACCACGAGGACGCCATGAAGCGTGTGCGAATCGGCAACGGGTGCGGGTTCTGGGGCGACAACCTCGACGCCCCGGTCCGGCTGGCACAGACCGGCCGGCTCGACTACCTCACCCTGGAATACCTCGCCGAACTCACCATGTCGATCCTGGCGCTCTTGCGCCAGCGCGACCCGCAGGCCGGGTACGCCCACGACTTCCTCGACGTGCTCGACCGCCTCGCCCCGAAGCTCGACGCCCAGCCGACGCTCCGTGTCGTCACCAACGCTGGCGGCATGAACCCCCACGCCTGCGGGGCGAAGGCGAAGGAGGTGCTGGCGAAGCACGGCCTGGCGGACCACACGGTCGGCGTCGTCTCCGGCGACGACTTGCTGCCGCGGCTGGACGACCTGCTCGCGGCCGGGCACACGCTCAACCACCTCGACACCGGCGAGCCGATCGCCGCCGTCCGATCGCGGGTCGTCAGCGCCAACGCCTACCTCGGGGCCGAGCCGATCGCCGACGCGCTCAAGCTCGGGGCGGCGGTGGTCGTCACCGGCCGGGTGGCGGACGCCTCGCTGACCGTCGGCCCGCTCGCCCACGAGTTCGGCTGGGGCTGGCAGGACTGGGACCGGCTCGCCGCCGCGACCACGGCCGGCCACCTGATCGAGTGCGGCGCCCAGGCCACCGGCGGCCTCTGGGTCAACGCCGACGAGAGCACCCGGCTCGCGGAGGTCGGCTATCCGATCGCGGAGGTGGGCGAGGACGGGACGTTCACGATCACCAAGCCCGACGGCACCGGCGGGGCGGTGAACGTCGAGACGGTCTCGGAGCAACTGCTCTACGAGGTCGCGGACCCGGCGAGGTACTACACGCCAGACGTGGTGGCCGACTTCACCGCCCCGCGACTGTCGGTGGAGCGCGCCGATGTGGTCGCGGTCCGCGGCTGCTCGGGCCACCCCGCGACGGACACCTACAAGGTATCAGCGGCCTACCGCGACGGCTTCATGGCCGCGGGGACGCTGGTTCTCGCCGGGCCGAACGCCACGCGCAAGGCCAGGCTCAGCGGCCGGATCATGCTCGACAAGCTCCGGCAGGCGGGGTTCGTGTTCGACCACAGCCACGTCGAGGCGCTCGGGGCCGGCGACTGTGTGCCGGGGGTGCTGCCTCCCGCCGACCCGCCGGAGGTGGTGCTGCGGGTGGCGGTCCGCGACGCCCGCCGGGCGGCGGTCGAGCGGTTCGTCAAGGAGTTCGCCCCGCTGGTGACGGCCGGGTTCGCCGGCACTACCGGCTACACCACTGGCCGGCCGCAGGTCCGCGAGGTGTTCGCCTACTGGCCGGCGCTGGTCGCCAAGTCCGCGGTCGAGGCGCGGGTCGAGATCAGGTCGTGACGCCCTTCGCCGCCCCGGCTCATACCCCCGGCATTGTTTTCTTCCCCCCCCTCTCCCCGCTGGGTGCTTTGTTGTAAAACCTCGTCGTCGGGTGGCTCTGTCTTCAGCCCGAAGGGCTGGGAGTCCTCAGCCCAGGGCAACGCCCTGGGAACGCGGCCCCACCGGCCCCGAGCCCTGAAAGGGCGAAATAGCGGGGCCGTGTGTCGCCCTTTCAGGGCTGCGGAGCGGTTGGCCTGCTGCCCAGGGCTGCGCCCTGGGCTGAGGACTCCCAGCCCTTCGGGCTGAAGACAGGGCCGTCACATCACGCGCACTTCGACCGAGCACTCAACGGGGAGAGGGGAGAAAAGGCAGGGAATCAACTCTACTCGGTATCAGGTCAGTCCCGGGATCGGCTGGCCGCCCTCGGTGACGACCGGGATGGGCCGCCCGAGCGCGTTGGTCCAGTGCGCGTCGAGCGGCACGTCCAGGTGCCGGAACACGGTCGCGGCCAGGTCGGACGGCGTCACCTTGCGGCTCTTGATCGCGCCGCCGCGGGAGTCGGTGCTGCCGATCACTTGGCCGTGCGACCCCGCGCCGCCGGCCGCCAGCATCGACATGACCGCGGTCCAGTGCTGCCGCCCGCCGTCCTTGGACATCACTGGCGACCGGCCGAACTCGCCGAGCATCAGCACCAGCGTCGAGTCGAGCAGCCCGCGGTCGGCGAGGTCCTCGATCAGCGTGGTCAGGGCGCGGTCAATGGTGGGCAGGATCGGCGTCAGCCCTTTCTGGATACCGCCCCACGGCGGGACGGTGTCGCCGTGGTGGTCGAAGTACCCCCACTTGCCGCTGACCAGCACGAACGTGGTCCCCGCCTCGACCAGCCGTCGGGCGAGCAGCGCCTTCTCGCCGACGCTCACCCGCCCGTACCGATCGCGCAGCTTCACCGACTCCTTCGACAGGTCGAACGCCTCCCGCACCTTCGGCGACACGACCATGTTGAGCGCCTGCTCGGCGAAGCGGTCGATCGATTCCATCTGGTGCCCGACGTCCAGCTCACTCTCCAGGGTGTCGAACTGCCGCCGCAACTCCGACCGGTCCTGGAGCCGCGGCACGTCCAGCCCGGCTGGCAGGGCGAGCCGGCCGGGCAGCTCGTTCCCCTTCACCGGCTCGTAGGCGCTGCCCATGTGGCCGGCGCCCCACACGTCCGCCCTCCACGAGTCGGCCAGCCCGACGAACGCCGGCATCGCCGGCGCGTTCGCCCCGCGGAACTTTGCCGCCACCGACCCCATCGACGGATACCCGCCGCCGTCCTTGCCGTCGTTGGTCCGCCGGGCCAGGGCGTTGCCGGCCTGCATCGTGATCGGCGTGTGGTTGCTGGCCGAGCAGTCCACCGAGCGGATGACGGTCAGCTTGTGAGCCAGCCGCGCCTGAAGCGGAATGTGCTCGCAGAACCGGACGCCGGGGATGGTCGTTGGGATGGTCCGGTACGGCCCGCGGATCTCGTCGGGCGCGTCCGGCTTCGGATCCCAGGTGTCGATCTGGCTCGGCCCGCCCGAGAGCCAGAAGAGGATGACCGCCCGCCGGGCGCGCGGGCCGGGCGTGGCGGCCGCGGCGCGGAGCGTGTCGGCGAGCGACAGCCCGGCGAACCCGGCCAGCCCGGTCTGGAGGAACCACCGCCGCGACCCGACGCGGATGAGGTCGCGGCCCGGCGGCAGGAGCGGAAAGGCGGCGTGGGAGGCGGCGTGGTTCGTCATCATGAATCGTTCCTGCGGAAGCAGGTGCGGCGGGACCAGGAGTAGTATGCGCGAAGTCGAACCGAAACGCCAGCCGGTCGTGCCGAGAACTACCCCGGGCGGCGCCCGGCCCCGCCCGGAGAATACGACGGATTATTACCGCTCGTTCCAGGGTGCTGCCTAGCATGGTGTCGTTCGGCCCGGAGGCGACCGATGCGGGCGTGCGCGGCTGTCTGCTGGCTGACGGTCCTGACCGCCGGGTGCGGGTTCGTCGAGGCGCCGCCGCGTCCCGGCGAAGGCCCCGGCGGGCGAGAGCAGCCGCTCGCCCTGTCGCCGCAGGAGGAACTGGAAGTCGGCCGGCGGGCCGCCCGGGAGGTGATGGCGGAATACCGCGGCCGGCTCCTGCCGGACGACGACCCGGACGTCCGCCGGGTCCGCGGGGTGGTGGCGAAACTCGCTCGGGCCGCCGAGATCGAGCCGCTCCAGCGCGAGATCAACCTGAAGGTCCGCGGATACCGGTACGAGTGGGAGGCGCACGTTATCCGCGAGCGGCAGGCCAACGCCTTCTGCCTGCCGGCAGGCAAGATGTTCGTGTTCACCGGCATCTTGCTGGTGGCCGCGGACGACGGCGAGTTGGCGGCCGTGCTCGCGCACGAGATGGCCCACGCCTTGGCCCACCACGGCAGCGAGCGGGTCGCGCGGCAGCAAGGCGGCGGGAACATCCTGTCCAGCCTCCACTACGACCGGATGCAGGAGTCCGAAGCCGACCACATCGGCGTCTTCCTGCTGCCGTTCGCCGGGTACGACCCGGACGAGGCGGTCGAGTTCTGGCAGCGGATGATGAGCCGGGGCGGGGCGGGGCTGCCGGAGTTCCTGTCCGACCACCCCAGCCCCGGCACCCGCGTCCGCAACCTGAGGCGGTGGGCCGGTCAGGCCCGGGCGGCGAAGGCGGCTTACGACCGTGGGGACATCACCCCGCCGCGCTGAGCGGGGGTACTCGGGGAGGGACCGACCATGAGCACCGGCGGGCTGGGTGGCGGCGGCTTCTTCGGGCGGGCGGGCGGCGACTGGGGGCCGCGCGGGCAGTTCGGCGCCTGGCCGAGTTGCGGCTGCGGCAGCTTAATTATCATCCTGGCCGGCATCCTGCTGGTCTGCGGCGGGTGCCTCTCCTTCTTCGAGGGCGGGTTCCGGTACTGACACCCGGCCCCGGCGGGCCGCACACGGGAGGGCGAGTCGATGCGAGCACTCTGCGGGGCGATCATCGCGGCGGGGGCGTTCCTCGGCCTGGGGCTGACCGCCCTGGGGATCGGGACACGGTACAGCGGGGCCAGAGTCGCCTCCGACACCGGCGAGCCGATCCTCGTCAAGCTGTCCCAGATGGACCGGCCGCTGATCTTCATCCTGGTGTTTCTGGTCTGCGCGGCGGTCATCGGGCTGGGGATCGCCTTCCTCGGGCTGGCCTACCACCACCTGCGGCGGGACCGCGAGTTCCTCTGGGAGAAGGAGCGGCACCAGCGGACCGCTGTTTAGCGGTCACGCGCGCTTGCGCTGCTCGGCCGGGCACTCGGCCGGGCGCGCCAGGTTGAACGCCGTGTTCACCAGGCCGACGTGGCTGAACGCCTGCGGGAAGTTGCCGACGAGCCGCTTCGCCACGTGGTCGTACTCCTCGGAGAGCAGGCCCACGTCGTTGCACAGGCCGGTCAGCCGCTCGAACAACTCCCGGGCCTCGTCGCGCCGGCCCATCTGGGCGTAGCAGTCGGCCAGCCAGAACGTACACGGGAGGAACGCCCCCTCGCCCGGCGGCAGCCCGTCGTCGGTCTGCCCGGTGTCGTACCGGGCCACGAACCCATCCTTGCGCAGGTGCGTCTCGACCGCCGCCACCGTTCCCAGGACCCGTGGATCGTCCGGCGGCAGGAACCCGACTAGCGGGATCATCAACAGGCTCGCGTCGAGCAAATTCGACCCGAACGCCTGGGTGAACGAGTTGAGTTCCGAGTTGAACCCGTCCCGGCAGACGCGGTCGTGGATCGTCTGCCGCACCCGCCGCCACTTCACGAGCGGGGCGTCCAGCTTGAACCGCTCGGCGGACTTGATCGCCCGATCGAGGGCGACCCAGGCCATGACCTTCGAGTGGGTGAAGTGCTGCCGCGACCCGCGGACCTCCCAGATGCCCTCGTCCGGCTCGCGCCAGGCAACCGTGACGTACCCGACCAGCGCCCGCTCCAGCTTCCAAGCGGTCTCGTCCGGCTTCAACCCGGCCAACCGGGCGTGGTGCAGGGCGTCGCACACCTCACCGTACACGTCGAGTTGGAACTGGTCGTGGGCCGCGTTGCCGATCCGGACCGGCTTCGATCCCTCGTACCCCGGCAGCCACGGCACCTCGTACTCGGACAGCCGTCGTTCCCCGGCCAACCCGTACATGATCTGCGTCCGGGTCGGGTCGCCGGCCACCGCCCGCAGCAGCCAGTCGTCCCACGCCTGGGCCTCGTCCACGAACCCGGCGTTCAGCAGCGCCAGCAGCGTCAGGGTGGCGTCGCGTAGCCAACAGAAGCGGTAGTCCCAGTTCCGCACGCCGCCGACCTTTTCCGGCAGCGAGGTGGTCGCCGCCGCCACGATCCCGCCGGACGGCAGGTACGTCAGCGCCTTGAGCGTGATGAGCGACCGCAGCACCAGGTCGCGCCACTCGCCGTCGTAGGTGCAGTGGCCGGACCACTTCCCCCACCACTTCAGCGTGTCCGCCAGCGCCGCCTCGGCGTCGATGGCCTTCGGCTCCGGCTCGTAGGACCGCCCCCAGGTGAGCACGAACGGCACCCGCTGCCCCGCGGCGACGGCGAACTCGGCGACGGTCTTCAAGTTCTCGCCGTGGGTGTCGGCGGTCGTGTGGAACTGGAGCGAGTCCGGGCCGGCCACGGCGCGGACGCCATCGTGCGCCCGCCGGACCCACGGGACCATCGAACCGTAGTCGAAGCGGATCACCAGTTCCGACCGCAAGTGAACATGGCCCCGCAGACCCTCGACGACGCGCACCACGTCCGGCGCCTTGCCGCGGATCGGCATGAAGTCAGTGACGCGGACCGCTCCGCCGGCCGTCTCGAACTCGGTGTCCAGGACCAGGGTGGCCCCGCGGTAGGCGCGGCGGACGGCCCGCACGGGGGCCGTCGGGGCGACCTGCCAGCGGCCGTGGTCCGGCGTGCCCAGCAGCGCGGCGAAGCAGGCGTCCGAGTCGAACCGCGGCAGGCACAGCCAGTCGATCGACCCGTCCTTGCCGACCAGGGCCGCCGTCTGGCAGTCGCCGATCAGGGCGTAGTCCTCGATCCGCAGAGCCATGACTTCCCTCCAGGCGGGCGTCGGCGTCTTGTTCCCTCCCCCCTTGGGGGGGAGGGAACAATATCGACCGGACTCGGGTCAGTGGACAGCCGGCAGGTTGTAGAACGCGAGGGCGAGGATCAGGTACAGGGCCAGGAGCATCGCCCCCTCCAGCCAGTTCGACTCGCCGTCGTGGCAGACCAGGGCGGTGATGGCGACGCTCAGCACCACCGCGGCCACCTCCAGCGGCGTGAAGTGCAGGTCCAGCGGGTGCGGGTAGCCCATCAGCAGGCTGGCGAACACCAGCACCGGGGCGACGAACAGCGCGACCTGGGTGCTGCTGCCAACCGCGACCTGGAGCGCCAGGTCCATCCGGTTGCGGTAGGCGACCAGCACCGCCGTCGAGTGCTCGGCCGCGTTGCCCACGATGGCGACGACGACCACCCCCATGAACAGCTCGGTCATCCCGAGCGCGTCGCCGGCCGACTCGATCGCCCCGACCAGCCACTCGCTGAGCACTCCGACCCCGACGGTGGCCGTCAACAGCGCCCCGAGCGCCGTCCACACGCCCCAGTGGTCGCCGCCCCCTTCGGGCTGGCCCTCCGGGCCGCCGGTCAGGAGGCGGTGCGTGTGCAGGGTGAAGAGGAGACTCAGCCCGTAGAGCACCACCAGGACGATGGCGATCTCCTCGCTCAGGTGGGCCTCGGCGGGGGGCTGCCCGCCGTGGCCGGCGGGGAGCAGGTAGAAGAAGAGGGTCGGGACCAGCAGCCCGGCGGCGGCGATGACCAGCAGGGTGGCGCCGACGCCGGCGTGGGTGCGGTCGAACGTCTGGGTCTTGAACCGCAGCCCGCCGGCCAGGATCGCCAGCCCAAGCACCAGCAGCAGGTTGCCGATGATCGACCCGGTGATGGTTGCCTTGACGAGCGGGTACAGGTGGGGGCCGCGCGAGAGGATGATGAGGGCGATGATGAGTTCGGCGGCGTTGCCGAAGGTGGCGTTGAGCAACCCGCCGGCGGCGGGGCCGAGCCGTTCGGCCAGCGCCTCGGTCGCCTTGCCCATGTACCCGGCCAGCGGGATGATGCCCAGCCCCGCCCCGACGAACACCCAGACCGGCGACGCTCCAGCGAACTTCAGCGCGACCGCTACCGGGACGGCCAGAAGCATCAGGTTGAGCGGGGTGAGCAGTCGGAACTCCGACTCCTCGGCGACGGGCGGCTTGGCCATGTCTGTCGGGGTGTCCGGGGTTATTCGTGCCGGAGGGCTTCGATCGGGTCGAGCAGGGCGGCCCGCCGGGCCGGGTAGTACCCGGAGGCCAGCCCGACCAGCACCGACACGCCGAACGCCAGCACCGGCGACCACATCTGAATGATAGTCGGCAGGCCGAACAGCCCGGACACCGAATGGGCCAGCGCGACCCCCAGCGCGATCCCGATCACCCCGCCGACGCACGTCAGCACCACCGTCTCAGTCAGGAACTGCAGCGCGATGTCCCGCCGCTTGGCCCCAAGCGCCCGGCGGATGCCGATCTCCTTGGTCCGCTCGGTGACGGTGGCGAGCATGATGTTCATGATCCCGATCCCACCGACCACCAGCGAGATGCCGGCGATCGCCCCGAGGATCAGGGTGTAGAGCCGCTGCGTCTGCTCGGCCTTCTGGAGCAGGTCCAGTGGCACGGTGATGGTCACGTCCTTACGCGGGTGGTACTGTTCGATGAGCGACTGGAGTACGGTCGCCGTCTTCGCCACGTTCTCCACCCGGTCCACCTGGACGGTGATCTGGCTCATGTCCAGCCGCTCGAACTGCCGGCTGGTCGAGGTGAAGGTGATGAGCTCGCGGCCGAACCGGACCCGGTCGGTGTCGAACGGGATGAACACCACCCGGTTGTAGTCCACGTCCCCGCGCTCGGACCCGACCGCCAGCGTCTTCGGCTCGGTCACGCCGACCACGGTGAACGACTTCGTCCGCAGCACGTCCTCGATCGAGACTGTCTTGCCGATCGGGTCCTCGGTCGGGAAGAGCTTCTCGGCGGTGGCGGCCCCGATCACGGCCACGTTGTCGAAGGTGGCCTCGTCGATCTCGGTGATGCCGCGGCCGGTTGCCAGCCGGATGTTGTTCTGCTCCAGGAACGCCGGGGTGATGCTGACGATCCGGGCCTCCAGCTTGTGCTGGGAGTGCCGCACGGTCTTGCGGAACTCGCGCATCGGGGCGGCGGCGGTGACGGTCGGTACGGTCGCGCGGATGCGGCCCAGGTCGGCGTAGGTCAGCCCGTAGGCGGTCGAGTCCACCCCCTGGGTGTTGGTCGGGTCGTCGGTCGGCTTGATGCTGCGGAGCAAGATGGTGTTGGCGCCGAGGTCTTCGAGTTGCTTGAGCGCCTGATACCGGGCGGCCTCGCCGACCGCCAGCATGACGATGACCGACCCGACCCCGAGCACGATCCCCAGGGTGGTCAGCCCGGAGCGCAGCCGGTGGGCGGCCAGGCTGCGCAGGCCGAGTTTGAAGGCGTGAGCGAGACGGTAGAAGAACACGCGGCGGCCCTTCA
>DASSAT010000451.1:0-7561 GCA_035699305.1 Fimbriiglobus sp.
CTCGGGCGGCAGGTGGTGGGCGACGAGGTCGTAGAACTCGTCCGGCATGCGAGCGATCGCCATAGCAGGAGCCTCCGCTGCGGGGTGGGCTACACTGCCAGGGTTCAAACCTCATGCCAACCGGTTTTGTCAGAGCCTGTATGATCGAACCGGATGTGCTCTACGAGCCGGCCGAGGTACAGTTTGTACGACACCAGCCCGGCACGATAACCGTCCGTTTCACCCCTGGCCAGATGCCCGGCGTCAAAATCCGCTCTGCCTACCCGTCCGTGTCGGCCCTACTAGCGTCCGTCGATCCCACAGCCGGCACTGTCGTTGTCCGCTACGACCCGACGAAGTTGGACGGTGATGAGTCGGGCGCCTCGATGATGGTACAAACAACCAGCCCAAAGGAACCCTGGATCACGGTGCCGGTGGTGTTTACCGGCTCGCGATAGGAGTGCGCTGATCCCTTCCCCTTCACGAGAGGACGCAGCCGTGTTGCGGAAACTCACCCTGCTGTTGCTGTTTGCGTTCGGCACTCTTTGCCTCGTCGCCGGGACCATCGAGCGGAAGTTGTCGGCGGCAAATTGCACAAACAACGAGCCTGACACGGGGATCTACTGTCCCGCCCAGTCTGGCGACAGCCCGAACGACAAATGCGACAATCCTAACTGGACGCAGATGACCTGTGAGAACCTTCGTACCGCGAGCGGCTTCTACGGTAATGTTTCGTACATGAAGTACTCGAAGGATTCCTACGCGCAGCTCAAATATGCCTCCTGGTATCCTGTGCCTCTCCCGGCTACCCTGCCTTGTTACATGCGGACCTACTGCGAGTGGAAGGACGGCAAGTGTCAGAACGGCAAACAGGAGTACGTGCTCCAGTACGTTTACGAAAAGACGTCGTGCCCGTAGAAGTAGCTATCGTTAATCGGCGAGCAGGCCGTACGATCAGTGGCTGCACAATTCGGGATCCTCTCACACATGCTCTGAGGCGCGGATGGGTGGATATGTTATACTGGCGGCCACGGTGGCCTGCGGGTACGGCGATCCGCCCCTCGATCCGGCCGCGCTGGAACGCCGGGCAGTCGAAGCCCGGCTGACGATCCGTTCCCTCCACGTCAAGCTGACGTACGAGCGGGAATGGTATGATCGGTACGGCCAGAGCGGCAAGGGCGGTGAGGTGAAGCAGTTCGAGATCTGGCTGGACACCACCCACTATCGGGCCGACGTCTTAACCGAGGGCGCCGTCACGACACGGGACTTGGCGGTCGGCCGGCGCCATGTGCTGTGCCGGAACTGTGAGCGGCCTGGACACTCGATCCAATACTTCCAAGGCACTGGCGGCGTGGCCCTGATGCCCTCGGACAGTCCGCTAGGGCGGTCGCTCTTCGCCAACGGTGTGGCGTTTGACCCCCGCCTACTCGGCTACACATATTCCAGCTACCTGAACATGCCCCGCCCCGCGACCGCGAAGAACTTGGGGCTCGACATCATCTCGCCGGAGCGCAGTCCCCCTACCGTCGAAGCAGCGACCGTGGACGGCGAGGCGGCCTGGGTGCTGAGGAGCAAATGGCTCCGTACTGATGACGATAATTGCGTCTACTTGTTCCCCGGCAAGGGTGGTTCGGTCGGTCTGATTGAGAATTCGGGTAAGACGAACGGCTACTCATACCACAGCCGGTATCGTTCCGATCTGGAGCAGGACGCCCGGACCGGCATTTGGTTCCCGAAGAAGTTCGTCGGTGAGGGGTTTGTTAACGGCGCCCTCAAGGACCGGGATACGGTGACCGTTCACCTCTGCGAGTTCAATCTGCCGATCGACCCGTCCGTGTTCACCCTGGCCGGGATCAAAGTAGCCGACGGCGAGGAAGTGTACGACCCCAGCAAGTTGTACCCCAAGGGACCGCCGCCGCGATTCCAGTACCGCGGCGGGCAGATCGTGCCGTACCAGAAGAAGACGCCGGTCGAACCTCCGCCGCCGGAGGCGGTCACCCAGCCGCAGCCGGTCGATCCGTCCGTCGTCCCCGGCCGGTTCCGCTGGTGGTACGCCGTGGCCGCCGTACTGTTCGGCCTCGCCGCCGCCCTCCTCCTCCGCCGTGCAGTGTGGCGGGCCGCCTGACACCGATCGCCCGTTTCCCACTCACGGAGGGAGCCATGACTCCAGTCCCATCCCGGCGTGGGTACACCTTGATCGAGCTGCTGGTGGTGATCGCCATCATCGCCATCCTCATCGGCCTCTTACTGCCCGCCGTCCAGAAGGTCCGGGAAGCCGCCGCCCGGACCCAGTGTGGAAACAACCTCAAGCAACTCGGCCTCGCCCTACACATGGCCCACGACGCCGGCGAGGGAAGCTTCCCGCCTGGCCTGAGAACCACCCCCGGTGACCCGTATCCGCGTCTGAGTTGGCTGGGGCGACTCCTGCCGTACTTGGACCAGCAACCGCTCTGGGACCAGACGGCGGCCGACTTCCATCGGACCCCGAACCCGTTCTCCCGCGACCCGGTCCACGCCGCCCGGGCGGTCGTCCTCGCCGTTGTCGGGTGCCCGTCCGACTGGCGAGTGCGAACCGCCTGGGACATCAGACCGCCGGGCGGGACGCCGACCCGGGTGGCCCTGACATCGTACCTCGGCAGCCTCGGAACCGACCGCCGCCAGCAGGACGGCATGCTGTACCGCAACTCTCGGGTGCGGATCGTGCAAGTCACCGACGGGACGAGCAACACGCTGCTGGTCGGGGAGCGGCCGCCCAGTCCGGAGTTGATCTACGGCTGGTGGTATGCCGGCGAAGGTGCGGGCGGCACCGGGGCGCTTGACGTGGTCCTCGGAGTCCGCGAACTCAACCCTCGGTCAAATTACTCCCAGTACGGCCACTGCGGCCGCGGGCCGTTCCCCTTCCGCCTCGGCCGGATTGACGACTACTGCGCTATCTTCCAGTTCTGGAGTCTGCACCCCGGGGGGGCCAACTTCCTATTCGCCGACGGGTCGGTGCGGTTCCTCCGCTACGACGCCGACCCCATCCTGCCTGCCCTCGCCACCCGGGCCGGCGGGGAGAGCGTCGCCATCCCGGATTGACCCTCAGTCGCCGAACAACCGGGCGAACTAATCCGCTGAGGAACGCGCTTCAACCGACGTACACTCCGTCCAGCAGCGGGTCGCCGCCGAAGAGGGTCTGCGTCCGCGCCACCACCGGCGTCGGCAGCGTCAGCGACGTTGCCGCGTACACCGTCACCCGGCCCGGCTCGCCCTCGCCGCTGCCGACCGTCAGGTCCGCCTTGCCGTCCCCGTCCACGTCCCGCAACAGCACCCGCACCCCGCCCCGTAGGCCCGGGTCGCCGGCGAAGAAGTCGCCGACCTGCGCCGAGCCGACCAGCTGGTCCAGGCTGCTGAACGTCCCGGACTGCATCAGCCCCTTGCCGCTGACCAGCCGCACGCGCGGGGCGCCGCCGGGGCCGCCGCCGAACGCCAGGTCCGCGAACCCGTCGCCGTCGAAGTCCCCCGCGGCGACGAACGCCCCGTTCCGCAGCCCCGACTCGAACGCGAAGAAGTCCGTCGTCAGCCGGCCCGGCGCCAAGCTGCCGGCCGCCACGGCCGCCCCGTTGACGACCGACACCCGCGGCCCGCCGCCGAACCCGGCCGCGATCACCAGGTCCGGGGTGCCGTCGGCGTTCACGTCGCCCGCCGCCGCCCGCGCGCCGCCGCGGAAGGCCGGGTCGTCGATCCCCATAAACCGGGCGATCTGCGACTTCTCTGGCTTGGTCCCGGCCAAGAGCGCCGCCGAGCTGTACACCGCCACGACCGGGCCGCCGCCCCGGTCCGGCGTCACAATGATGTCCGCCTTGCCGTCGCGGTCGATGTCGGCGGCGGTCACGAACACCCCGCCGGTGAACCCGGCCTCGAACGGCTGGAACGACGCCAGGGTGCCCGCCCCCTTGCCGTCGATGACCGTCACCCGGGTGACGACCCCGACCCCGGTCCCGCCGATGTAGTCCGGGACCAGATCGCCGTTGACGTCGGCCACCGCGACGCGGACGCCGACCGGCTCCCCGGGGAAGAAGTTCAGGGCCGTGCCGGGGGCGAACGTGCCGTCCTGGTTGAACAGCACCGTGGCCGTCCCGGTCGCCGCCCCGCCGGCCAGGACCGGGTCCGGCAGCCGCGGCAGCTGGTCCAGCGGAGTCGGCAGGATCGGCTCCTTGGTCGGCGGCTCCGGCGGCAGCGGCGGCTCCGGCACCGGCGGCGGCGCCGCCCCGAGCATCCGCATCGCCATGAACGTGCCCGCCCCGGCCCCGGCCGACACGATGTTCCCGTCCGGCTGGATCGCCACCGCGTTGGCCCCGGGCAGGGCGCTGCCGAAGAAGAACGACCCGGCCCCGGCCGACACCACCGTCTTGCCGGCGTTGCCGAAGTCGGTGTCGAACGTCCCGTCCGCGTTCAGCCGCATCACCACGAAACTGCCGCCCGAGCTGCCTCCGAAGAGCCGCTCGGCCGACCCGGCGACGACGATCTTGTCGTCCGGCTGGACGGCGACCGCCCGGGCCTCGTCCGCGAAGCTGCCGCCCAGGTTGATCCCGACCACCTGGGTGCCGCCCGCCCCGAAGCTCAGGTCCGGGGTGCCGTCGGGGTTCAGCCGGGCGATCGCCATGTCGCTGACGTTGCTGCCGAACCCGCCGAACGACACCTGCGCGCGGCCGACCACCACGATCTGCCCGCCGGACTGGAGGGCCACGCCGAGCGCCTTGTCCTCGTTGGACCCGCCCAGGTCGAACCCGATAGTCGCCCGCCCCTTGCCGCCGAACGACGTGTCCGGGGTGCCGTTGGCGTTCAGCCGCACCACCGCGAAGTCGTACTGGAAGGCGTTCCCGTCGGAGTACCCGGCCAGGACGATCCGGCCGTCCGGCTGGATCGCCATCGCCCGGGCGGCGTCGGCGTTGAACCCGCCGGTGCTGACCACCACCGTCGTCACGCCCTTGCCGGCGAAGGTGGTGTCGAGTGTGCCGTCGGCGTTGAGCCGGGCGGCCGCGAAGTCCAGCCGGGACGACCCGGCCAGCACGATCTTGCCGTCCGGCTGGATCGCCACCGCGAACGCCTCATCATCGACGTTGGTCGAGCTGCCGCTGGTGAACGGGATGAGGCCGAACCCGGTGCCCGCGAACGTCTTGTCCGGGCTGCCGTCCGGGTTGAGCCGCACGACCGCGAAGTCCTTGCCGGTGGTCGCGGTGGTGGCGTACCCGGCGATGACGATCTTGCCGTCGGGCTGGACGGCGACGGCGTGGGCGGCGTCGTCGTTGGAAAGCCCCTGGTCGAAGGCGATCTCCAGCAGCCCCAGGGCGCCGAAGGTCGGGTCGGGCTGGCCGCCGAAGAGTAGCCGGGTGACGCCGAAGTCGGTGCCGCCGGTGGACGACTGGGACGGCACGGTGCCGACGATCACCGACTGGCCGTTGGGCTGGAGGGCCAAGCCCTCGGCGGTCGGGGTGTCGAAGGAGAAGAACTGGGGGGGCGGGAAGTTGATGGTGGCGATGCCGGAGCCGCCGAAGGCCGGGTCGAGGTCGCCGGCCGGCGACGGGGTCAGGCGGTCTTCCAGGGGCAGGTGAAGTCCGAGGCGGACGGAGCGGCGCGGCATGGTGGGTAGCCTCACGGAGAGAGTCGAGCCGGCCCCGGCGCGGCGAGTCGGGGGCGGGTTACCGGTTGTGCGGAGTGTCCACCATAGAAGACGGTGGCGAGGGCCATCAAGATTAACCCTCCCGGTTTCGCCGACCGGAAGAGTTTACCAGCCGCGGGTTTCGGCGCGCCGGCGCACCGCCCCATCATGAAGATGACACCGGCGGGCCGCAAGGAGGCCCGCCGGTGTCAGAGTTCCCCGGAATTGCCCCGGCCGCCCGCCCGTCCGACCGACACCGGCCCTACCCGACGAACACCCCGTCCGCCGGGACCGCCCCGAACGGGTCCAACTCTTGGTCGGCGGCGGGGGTCGGGTTCGCCAGCAAGGTCGCGGACCGGTAGACCCGGACCCGCGACGGCTCGCCCTCGCCGCTGCCGGTGACGAGGTCGGCCTTACCGTCGCCGTCGGCGTCCCGCAGCGCCACCCGCACCCCGCCGCGACGCGCGCTGTCCCCGGCGAAGAAGTTGGCACGCTGGGCCGTGGGTATCTCGTCCAGGTTCGTGAACGGCCCGGCCGCCAGCAGGCCCGCACCGTCGAAGAGCCGCACCCGCGGCGCCCCGCCCGGTCCGCCGCCGAACGCCATCTCCGCTGCCCCGTCCCCGGTCACGTCCCCGGCGGCGACGAACGCGCCGTTGCGGAGCGTGGCCTCGAACGCGAAGAAGTCGGGCAGCAGCTTCACCGGGCTTGCGCCCCCGACGACCGACTTCCCGTCGAACAGCGCCACCCGCGGCCCGCCGCCGATCCCGGCGCTGACGATAAGGTCCGGCGTCCCGTCGCCGTTGACGTCCCCCAGCGCCGGCCGCGCGCCGCCGCGGAATGCCGGGTCGTCGATGCCGAGGAACCGACCGCGCTCGGCCCCGGTCCCGTCGAACACGGCGACGACCGGCCCACCGCCCCGGTCCGGCGTTACCACTACCTCGGCTTTGCCGTCACCGTCCAGGTCCGCCGCGGCGACGAACACGCCGCCGGTGAAGCTCGTCTCGAACGCGAAGAAGTCGGCCAAGGTGGCCCCCGTCCGGCCGTCGAGGAGCACCACCCGCGGCCCGCCGCCGGGTCCGGCCCCGCCGGTGTAGTCTGAGACCCCATCCCCGGTCAGATCGGCGGTGGCGGTGCGGACCGCCCCGTGGAACCCTGGGAAGTACATGATGACCCCGGCCGATTCATACTTGCCGGCGGTCGGTTGGAGGACCCGGGTGGTCCCATCCGGGGTGCCGCCGACCTGGACGGTCCCAGCCGCAGGAGTGATCGCCCCGAACGGGCCATCGCCCAGCAACCGGATCAAGACCGCGGCTCCGGTAGACGGGAGAGTGGACGCGAACCCACCCAGAAGCACCCGGCCGTCCGGCAGGGCGGCCAGCCCACCCCGGATGTGGGTGGACCCGTACCCCAGGGCGAGGGTCCCTGTGGCGATCGAGCCGTCGGTCCCAAACCCCGGGTCGAGCTTGCCGTCGGCCGTAAGCCGGGTCACGTAGTCCCCGGAGAACAGGGTCCGGCCGTCCGGCAGGATCTCGGCCTGGTACACCGAACCGAAGGGCGTGAACACCACCCCGTTCGTCCCATAGGTCGGGTCGGGCTTGCCGTCGGCCGTCAGCCGGACCGCCTCCCCGGGGAAGGAGTTGTCCCCGGCGTCAAATACAACCTTGCCGGCCAGGACGATCCGCCCATCCGGGAGGACGTGAGCCGCCCGGAACCCGGTCCCCACCCCGGTCCCCTCGGTCGGCGGAACCCGGACCCGGCCGCCGTCTCCGAATGACGGGTCGAGCCGGCCGTTGGGCAACAGCCGGACGGCGGCCGGGGCGGTTAGGGGGCGGAAGCCGGTGATCACGCCGCCGGGCGTCACCCGGCTGGTCGGGGCCGCGCCCGTGGCCACCCCACCGGCTAGGACGATCCGCCCGTCCGCTTGGACGGCGACGGCGTCCC
>DASSAT010000452.1:0-14680 GCA_035699305.1 Fimbriiglobus sp.
CTCGGGCGGCAGGTGGTGGGCGACGAGGTCGTAGAACTCGTCCGGCATGCGAGCGATCGCCATAGCAGGAGCCTCCGCTGCGGGGTGGGCTACACTGCCAGGGTTCAAACCTCATGCCAACCGGTTTTGTCAGAGCCTGTAAATACAAGGTAGTCGGGACTTTGAGAGTGGTCGCCATGGAGGTTCAATCGGCAATGACAGTGGCAGCAATCAATGAGATCGTAGACCTCTTTCTATGCCACAACGGGGCGGACAAGGAGTGGGTCGAGAAGCTGGCCGAGCAGGTGGAGTCCGAGACGTTCGACGGCACCCCGGACGGCCGCCGGCTGCGGGTGTGGTTCGACAAGTGGGACATCGACAAGGGCGAGAACGTCATCGTCCGCATCAACGACGGGCTGGCCCGCGCTCGCTTCGTCGCCGTCGTCATCTCCCCGGAGATGCTGACCGCCTCGTGGCCGACGTTCGAGTGGACGCACGTCGTCGCGGACGACCCGACCAACCGCCGCGGCCGGCTCCTGCCGTTGTTCGTCCGCGATTACTCGGAGAAACTGCAACGGCGGGCCGAGTTCCCGGCCCCGTTCAAAGCGCTCAATTGGATCGACTTCCGCAAGAAGACGGACTTCAAGAGAAGCTTCCGGCAGCTCGTCACCAAGCTCCGGGATCAGAGGCCGCCGCGGGGCCGACCCCGCGCGCCACTCGCCCCGGCCGCCCCACTGACGCCGCCCGCCGACCGGCCCCCTGACACCCCGGACGCCGTCTCGGAGGTCATCCTCGGCAACCTGCTGCCGGTGAACTCGTACCCCCAAACCGTATGGTCGGCGGCGACGGCCGCCCGGGAGGCAAAGGACATCTTCAAGAAGGTGAAGGACGCCGCCCCGTTCGAGCTACAGGAGGGCCGGGTCTACACCTTCGCCGACCTGTCCCGGAATGACGAGCACCTCCGGGCTGTCATCGACCCGACCTCGGTCCGGTCGGAGCGGATCGCCACCTGGCGGAACGACCCGGTTCGGTGGCGCTGGGCGATGGCCCTTTTGAACCGGTGTCTGCGGCAACGGTTCGTCGGTCTGCCCGTGGCCCGCGACAACCGCGGGCGGTACTTCTTCCTCCCCAAGGACGGGGCGGACCGGGCGTGGCAGAACGGCGGCGACCCGAAGCGGACGGTGGCGGCCAAGAAGGTGAGCGGTGACGGGGTCCGGTCGTTCTGGGTCCACCACGCGGCCTGGCTGTCGTTCATGGGCCTCGGCGACGGGCTGTACGTGAACGTCGAGCCGTCCTACGTGTTCACCTCCGACGGCCGCACCCCGCTGTCCGGAAAGTCGGTCGGGCCGCTCGCCGTCCAGTGGGGCGGGAAGGAGCGGAACGCCGCGATCCTCCGGCACATCCTCTTCTGGGGCCGGACCCTGGCCGGCGGGAACATCCGGATCGAACTACCGACCGGCGGGCAACCGGTGGTGGCGTCGGCCGTGCCGGCCCGCGCCCAGGCGGCCTTCGGGGTGGCCGACGACGCGGTGGCGGTGCGGACTCTGCTCGACCAGGTCGAGGACGAACTGGACCTGGTCGCCCGCGAACTGGGGGACGCGGTGCTCGACGACACGTCCGAGGCCGCGGAGGACGACGATGAGTAACCGCCCTCCCGCCGCCCGCCGCCCCCGACGGCGAACCGGGCCGGTCCTGTGGGACGAACTGCTCCGCCAGTCGCCGCCAGCGTTCGCGGTCCGCCACATACCGGAGCCGGCGCTATCGTTCCGGGGCGGCGGGCGGAGCGTCGATCCGAAGACCGGGATCGAGTTGTTCGGCCCGGCGGCCCTCGACCACGGGCCGCGGGCGAGCATCCGGGTCGGGGTGATCGGCACCGGGGACACGATCACCCGGCTCCGTGGGTGGGTCGAGCAGGCCAGAGGGCGGATCGACGCCGGGCTGAACGCACGGGGCAAGCCCTACGACCCGTTCCTCGCCCCCTCATTCCCCGGCTTCACCGCGGACTCGGCGTTCGGCTGCGACGTGACGTTCGCCGACCGGCTGACGGTCACGCTCACCCAGGCCCAGATCGACCAGTGCCTGGCCGCCGGCACGTTCGAGGCCCGGGTGCGGGCGGTGGTTGAACTGGTCGCCGGCCACCTCTCCGCGCTGGCGGACAAAAGCCCGCCCCCGGACGTGGTGGTCTGCGCCATGCCCAAGGCGGTCGAGGTGGCCTGTGGCAGGCAGGCGAACGACCCGAGTAAGCGAAGGCGAATTCCGAGAGCTGAACGAAATTGGGAGCGGCGGGTGGCCCGGGACCGGCAGCGGGGTCAGGGGTCGCTGTTCGACCTCCTGCCGGACGAGGAAGGATTCCAGCCCGAACCGACCGGGTTCCGGAGTTTCCGCAACGCCCTCAAGGCTCACGCCATGCGGGCCGGGCTGGCGACGCAGCTTATCTGGGAGAGTACACTCGACGGGTCGCGGCGGCTCCAAGACCCGGCGACGGTGGCCTGGAACTTCTTCACGGCCCTGTACTTCAAGGCCGAAAACATGCCGTGGGAACTGCGGTTCTCGTCCCCCCGGACGTGCTTCGTCGGGGTCAGCTTCTACCGCGAGAGCGACGACCCGAACTCGCCGACCCGGACGGCTCTCGCCCAGGCGTTCTCCGAATCCGGGGAGGGGCTCGTGCTGCGGGGGGAGCGGGTCATCTGGGACCGCGATCGGGACCGCCGGCCGCACCTGAGTCGGGAAGCGGCCGAACGCCTGCTACGGGAGGCACTCACCTTGTATGCCCAGCACTTCGGCGACCCGCCGAAGCGAGTGGTCCTCCACAAGACCTCCCGCTATTGGCTGGACGAACTAAATGGGTTCCGGGCGGGCCTCGGAGCCATCCACTCGCACGACTTCCTGGCCGTCGAGCGGCGCGGAGTGCGGATCCTACGGCTCGGCCACGAGCCGCCGATCCGGGGGACGATGGTCGAACTCGGGCGGCGGAACTATCTGGTATACACGCAGGGGTATATCCCATTCCTCCGCTGCTACCCAGGGCCGCGGATCCCGAACCCGCTGGAGGTGGTGGAACACCACGGAGACTCGGCGGCCGACGTGGTGTGCTCGGAGATCCTCGCCCTCACCAAGTTGAACTGGAACACCTGCGCGTTCGCCGGCGGCAGTCCAGTGACGATTGCCTTCGCCCGGCAAATCGGGAGTATCATGAAAGAACTGCCGGCCGGAATCAAGCCTCTGACCCGCTACAAGTATTACATGTAGGCTCGTTCCAGACCCCCGGATCGACGACGGCCGGGTGCTCGCCGTCGTGGACCCCGTCCTTGTACCGCACCTGGCCGACGTAGACGACGTTGGTCAAGAGCTTGTACAGGCTCGTCCGGGTGAATGGCCGACCGCCCCGTGTCGGTCCCTTCCGGGTCGTCCACGCCTTGTTCCGCCAGCAGCGGCGGTCCAGCTCCCCGAGTAGGACTCGAACCTACAACAAACCGGTTAACAGCCGGTTGCTCTACCATTGAGCTATCGGGGAATCGAAATCGGACTCCAACTTTTTAAACCACCGCTGGCCCGTAGACAAGAGCAGTCATTCAATACCGGCGTCCCGGTTTGCTCATCCGCGGCGGCGGCGCTAACAGACAGATACAGCGCCGTTGCCGAAGGTTCGCCGTCACCCGCGGAGATGCCATGCGGCTCGCCACCATCCTCACCCCCCACGGCCCCCGCGCCGCCGCCCAGGTCGGCGACGCCTTCATCGACCTCCACGCCACCGACCCCGGCCTGCCAACGTCCGTCCGTCTCCTGCTCGCCGCCTCCCCCGCCGTTCGCAGGGCCGCCGCCGACGCCGCCGCGTCCGGCCGCGCGGTGAGGTACGCCGCCAACGCCGTCAAGCTCCTGCCGCCCGTCCCCGACCCCGGCAAGGTCCTCTGCATCGGGCTGAACTACCGCGACCACGCCATCGAGGGCGGTCAGCCGATCCCCACCGAGCCGGTCCTGTTCGCCAAGTTCCCCAACACCCTGATCGCCCACGGCGACCCGATCAAGCTCCCGCGGGTCGCTCAAAAGGTGGACTACGAGGCCGAACTGGTGGTCGTCGTCGGCAAGGCCGGCAAGCACATCCCCAACGACCAGAGCGCGTTCGGTTATGTCGGCGGGTACACCGTCGGGCATGACGTGTCCGCCCGGGACTGGCAGTTCAAGGGGGCGGAGAAACAGTGGACCATCGGCAAGACGTTCGACACCTTCGCTCCGACCGGGCCGGTCGTCGTCACCGCCGACGAGTTGACCGACCCGCACAACTTGAAGATTCAGCTACGGCTCAACGGCCAGACGATGCAGAACTCGTCCACCAAGGAGTTCATCTTCGGGGTGCCGGCGCTGTTGGCGTACCTGTCGCAGGTGGTGACGCTGGAGCCGGGGGACCTGATCTTCACCGGCACCCCGCCGGGGGTCGGGATCGCCCGCAAGCCGACCCCGGTGTTGCTCAAGCCGGGGGACGTGGTCGAGGTCGAGATCGAAAAGATTGGCGTGCTCAGGAACCCGTGCGTCGCGGAGTAGTCCGCGAGCGGCGTCGGAAGGTGTTCACCACAAAGGCACGAAGGTCACACAAAGACACACAAAGAAGAGAAGTGCCCTGCCTTCCTTCGTGTTCCTCTGTGTGATCTTTGTGCCTTTGTGGTGAACGCCTTTCGACGCCAGCCTCACAGGCCGTACCAACACGGTTCAGCGCACCGGCTCATGGCGTCCTCACCCGCGGTCGGTTATCCTGCGGTGTTCATCCCTCCCTCATCAACGGAGTCCCGCGCGATGCTCAGTCCCCGGATCGCGGCCCGGCTCGTCGGCCTGGGCCTGTTCGCTGTCGCTCTCGGCTGCGGCCAGTCGAGTTCCAGCCCGCCCCCGGCCAAGGCGCCCGCGGTCGCCGTCGCCCCGACCGACGGCAAGGGGCTTTTCGCGGCGCACTGCACCAAGTGCCACACCGTCGAGGAGACGGGGCGCAAGGGGAAAGGCCCGAACCTGGCCCACGTCGCGGCCGAGCCAGAACACACCGCCGCGTGGATCGCCGCCCACGTCCGCAACCCGAAGGCCCACGAGCCGTCCTCGAAGATGCCGGCGTTCGAGAGTAAACTTACGCCCGAGGAGGTCAAGTCCGTCGCCGACTACCTCGCGACCCTCAAGTGACCCCGTCCCCCCAAAGGAGTCCGCCGATGACCGGCCCGATCGTCACCTCCGCCACCCGCCGGGCGTTCCTGTCCTCCGTCGCCCTCGGGGCGGCGGCCTGGACCGTCCGCGGCGCGTTCGCCGAAGAGTTGACCAAGACCCCGCGCCAAACCGAGGGGCCGTTCTACCCCAACAAGCTGCCGCTCGACACCGACAACGACCTGCTGATCGTCAACGACACCATCAGTCCCGCGGTCGGCGAGGTCACGCACCTGACCGGCCGCATCCTCGGCCCGACCGGGGAGCCGCTCCGGGGCGCGCTGGTCGAGATCTGGCAGTGCGACGCCCACGGCGTCTACCTGCACACCGCCGACAGCGGCAAGAAGCAGGACCAGCAGGACAAGCACTTCCAGGGGTTCGGCCGGTTCCTGACCGGCTCGACCGGCGAGTACTACTTTCGCACCATCAAGCCGGTGCCGTACCCCGGGCGGACGCCGCACATCCACTTCAAGGTGAAGCAGGGCGGCAAGGAGCTGATCGTCACCCAGTGCTACATCAAGGGCCACCCCGGCAACGCGAAGGACGGCATCTACCGCTCGGTCCGCGACCCCAAGGCCCGGGCGGCGCTGGACGTGGTGTTCGCCCCGGTCAAGGCGTCGAAGGCCGGCGAGCTGGCCGCCAACTTCGACATCGTGCTGAGCAAGATGCCGGCCAAGGGGTAGGAACGGTGCGGCGGGAATGTAGCCCGCTCGCTCCGCGAGCGGTCTTCAGAATCCGCTCGCGGAGCGAGCGGACTACAGTCCCGCCGCGTTGCATTTCTTGAACCGAACCCGTCAGCTGTCGAGACTTCGTCCCCGGCCGGTTCGGGTCGGGGCGAACGTGTCGGTCGTAGCGGCGGCCTCTCCGCGGTCTGTCCACTCCGCCCCTTCCCACCCGCCGCGGCCCAACCCAATGATAGGGGTAGAGCGTCACACACCGTTCCACCCAGAGGCGATAGCGGCACGGCGGCCGTGGGGAGATAAACCTATGGTCGCGGTCCAGAACGAGTCGAAGCGATCGACGGCGGCGCAGGTGATCCTGCTGGCGGCGGACGACCTGGCGAAGGCTGGCACCCACGAGTTCAGCGAGTGGGAGCTGACGGTCGCCGCGTGGCGGCGCGACTCGGCCCGGTTCGGCCTGCGCGGCTACGAACAGAAATACCCGGACCACAAGCGGGTGATGTCCGAGATCATGGGCAGCAAGCCGAGCAACCCGGTCCAGCTGCGGCACCTGGAGAAGGTCCGGCCGAGCACCTACCGGTTGACCGCGCTGGGCCGGTCGGAGGCGGCCCGGCTACGGTCCGGCGGCACGCTCAAGACGACCCGCGAGCGCGACCCGCACGCCACTCTGGCGGCCTACGTCGGCGGCCGGGCGTTCGTCCGCTGGCGCGACGACCCGGAGCAGCCGCGGCACTGGGCCGACGTGGCGGAGTTCCTGACCGCCGCCCCCGGGGCGCCGGAGGACGACGTGCCAGCCCAGTTGGACTACGTCCGCCGGGCGATCCGGTCCGGGCTGGACTATTGCCGGTCGAAGGACGTGGTCCGGCTGGACCCCCGCGGACCGGGCGGACTGCCGATCCACGTCCGCGACATCGCCGAGTTGAGCGACTTCCTGCTAGCCTTGCAGTACCGGTTCCCGGACGAGGTGGAAGGCCGCACCGCCCGGCGGAAGTGACCGCCGCGGCCTCCCGACCGTCCCCGCCGATCAATACAGCCCGATGTCCAGCACCTGGGACAGCTTCCGCTTGACCCACCAGGCGCCGCTGCGCCACTGGCAGTGGATCTTCACGTCCACCAACACCCCGGGGCGGACCGTCGCGTCCGGGTCCTCCAACTCCACCTCGACCAGGTACACCTGCGCCACCGGGGTGACTTCCTGGCCGCCCTCCCCGGACTGCTTCACCGCCACCGGGCCGCCGCCGCGCTGCGTCAGCGGGTACGGCACCTGCTGCGCGTCGGACTGCGGCAGCCGGCGGACCATGCCGGTGAACAGGTGGTCGGTTCGGCCGGCCACGTACACCGACGCGGTCAGCTCGCCGCGGGCCGGCATGTCCTCCGCCAGCAGCTTGTAGTCCACCGCCGAGATCGGTACCCGGACGATCAGCTTCGACGGGTCGCCGACCGTGCAGATCGGTCGTCCCTGCTGGAAGTTCCGGTCGAACAGCTTGCCGACCTCAGACCGCCGCGGCAGCCCCATCACCACCCCGTCCCGCGGGGCGGTCAGGGTCGAGACCGCCCGCAGCCGCTCGTCGAGCAGATCGACCTGCCGCGCCCAGGCGTCGGCCTCGTCGCGGGCCTGGTCGGCCTCCAGCCGCACCTTGTCGCGCTGGGCCGGGTCGCCGACCGTCAACTGCTGGCGGAGCGAGTCGGCCACCCGCCGCTGCTGGTCGCGCTTGGTCGCCGCCTGGTCGCGCTGCTCGCGCAGCTCCCGGCTGTCGAAGGTGGCGATGAGCTGCCCCTGCTGGACCGTCTGCCCCTCCTGGACGTGCAGGCCGGTGAGGAAAGCCGGCTCGATCAGCCCGACCGGGCCGGCGGACCCGGGGTCCACCGTTACCAGCCCCCGATCCAACACCCGGCTGACCGGCAGCGGGACGAAGACGAACGCCACCACCAGCCCGGCGGCGACCGCGGCGGTGGCGTAGACGCGCTTGGCTTTCATGTCCGGCAGGCGCCCCCGTTGGTGGATGTTCTTCGCCATCCGGTAGATCGGCCAGATGAACATCGACGCCAGCGCCACGAACGCCAGCATCTGGCTGAGGATCTTCAGCTGCGGGCCGAGGAAGTTCGAGAGCATCCAGATGATGCTGAACGTGATGGTCCAGCGGTAGACGTAGCTGGTGACGGCGTAGGTGACGAACAGCGCCCGCCGGCTCGGGGCCATGTACGGCTCCGGCTGCACCTCGATCCCCAGGCACTTCTCCTGGAACTGGTGGGTCAGGTACTTGTTCGACCGGTCCCGCAGGTTGGGGATTTCCAGCCAGTCGGCCATCATGTAGTACCCGTCGAAGCGCATCAGCGGGTTGGCGTTGAACATCACCGTGCTCACCGAGCAGAGCACCATCAGGCACATGGCGATGCTGTTGATCGTCGGCAGGTGCGGCGTGTACCACCACACGAACGTGGCGATCGCCGCGATGACGAGTTCCACGTAGATGCCGGCGAAGCTGATGATGATCCGCTTCCACTTGTCCGCCACCGTCCAGGCGTCGGTGACGTTGCAATAGAGCGCCGGCGACAGGCACATCAAGAGGACGCCCATCTCGTGGCACTCGCCCTTGAACGCCTTACAGCTGAGGCCGTGGCCGAACTCGTGGATGACCTTCACCACCCCGAGGCTCAGCCACATGTACAGCACGGTGTGGAAGGCGAAGAACTCCTGGTACCGCGGCATCTTGTCGTAGAACGCCTGGAAGTGGACCAGGACGTGGAACGCCGCCGCCAGCATCAGCCCGACCGCGGCCAGGAAGCACGGCCAGGTGAAGATCCACCACAGGTAGCCGTACATCCAGGTCAGGATGCGGTCCGGGTCGAAGACCGGGATCTTCCAGTACAGGATGTTGGTGAAGGCGGCGATCCGCCGGGTCCGCCGCTGCTTGGCGCGGCGCTGGAACAGGTGCTTGCCGGCCCCGCCGGCCTCGTGCTGGACCAGCCCGGCGGTCACCAGCTGGCGGGCGAAGCTCTCCAGGTCCTGGAACTCCAGCCGGTGCGGCTTGAACTCGTCCTCGAACCGCTTGCGCACGTCCTCCATGTTGTGCTTGCCGTCGAAGAGGCTGAAGACGAAGTACTCCTGCTTGTTGAACCGGTAGTAGCGCAAGCAGATCGGATCCTTGACGACGTGGTAGACCTTCCCCTCGTAGCGCTGCTCGGAGATCTGCAAGTCCGGGCGAACCGACAGCCGCACCTGCTTGCGCCGCTCGGCCGGGTTGTCTAGCAGTTCGGTATTCATGAACGTGGTCCGTGCCGGCGTGGTTCGGGTGGCTCTCAGTGTAGTAGGCACACTCCGTGTGCCGTTCTTTGGCAGACGGCACACGGAGTGTGCCTACTACACTCGAACGGTGGGTCGGCGCCCGCAGAGCCGGGCTTGACCCACCCTACGAAAGACGGCGTGGTGTCGGTTACTTGTACCCGATCGGCAGGCTCGGCGGCGGGCTGACCCGCGGGCCGACGCCGGACCGCGGCAGCGCCGCTGGCGGTAGCGGGGCCGACGGGCCGGCGGCCGGGGCCGACACCCCGCCGGCCTGCACCACCTTGCCCGCGTCGGGGTTGGCGGCGTTGATCGGGCGGCCGCCGGCCGGAGCGGGCGCCGCGGCGGGCGTCGATTGCGTCGGGTCGATGATGATCGTCGCCAGGCTGCGGTCCTTGAGCGCCTCGCCGGCGTCGGTCGGGTTCGTCAGCTCCACCCGCACCGTCACCGACCGGGCGTCGGCCGGCAGCACCGACACCACCTGGCCGGTCAGCGGCTTCTCGGCCTGGACGGCCGACGGCGTCCACAGGTGGACGCCACCGTCGGCGGTGCCGACCACCATGAACTTCTTGTCCGGGTCCGGGGAGAAGGCGGCGCACGTCACCGCCGCCCCGCGCGGGGTCACCAGCCGCAATTTCTCGGCCCCGCGGCCGCCGGGCTGCGGGGCGGCCCACAGGGTCAGCTCGCCGCGCTGGTCGGCCTCGCCGCCGGCGGTCAGGACGTACTTGCCGTCGGCCGAGAAGACCGCCAGGGTGGCGAACCGGGCGCCGGCCCCGGCGCTCTGGAGCGTGCCGACCGTGCGGCCGTCGGCCAGGCTGACCACGTCCAGCCGGGTCGGATCCTTGTCGAAGAGGAGTTTACCGCCGTCCGCGGAGACGCCGAGCACGTCCACCGAGCCGCCGCGGTGGTCGATGACCGTCTTGGTGGCGGCCCCTTGCTCGCCAAGCGTCCAGACGCGGACCGACTTGTCCCGGGAGGCGGTCACGAGCGTCGCCTGCGGGGTGAACCGCAGCGAGGTGACGGCGTCGCGGTGCTCGGCTGGCAGGGCGTAGAGCTTCTTGCGGTTGGCCACGTCCCAGACGAACACGTCGCGGCCGGCGGCGGTGGCGAGGAACCGGCCGTCCGGGCTGAACGCGCAGGCGGTCACGGCGGCGGCGTGCGACTCGTCGAACGTGACCGGCTCCTTGGGCAACTTATCCGGGTCGGACAGGTCCCAGAGGCGGACCTTGCCGTCGTCGCCGCCGGTGACGACCCACGGGCGGACCTTGTCGCCGGGCGGGGCGGCGGCGACCGACCGGACGCCGGCCGGGTGCGGCAGGGCGTGGGTCGGCTTGGTGCCGAACGGGTCCCAGACCAGGGCGATGCCGTCCAGCCCGGCGGAGACGATCAGCGGCCGGCCGCGGTGGCCGGTGACGGCGACCCCGGCCACCTCCGCCCGGTGGTACGGGCTGTGGAAGTGCGGGTCGGGGCTGACCGGCCGGGCCGGCTCGACCGTCACCGTCATGCCGCGCTTCACCAGCCGCTCGTACTGGGCGTCCAGCTTGCCCTCGACGCGGATGCGGTCGGTCCCCTGGATCTCCAGGATCACCTCGCCGGCCTTGGCGAACTCCTGCGGCGACTTGAGCAGCTTGACCACCCGGCCGTTGATCGGGCTGAACACCCAGTACTTGCGGAACTGGACCTCGGCGGTCTTCAACTCGCCCTCGGCCTTGATCTTCTCGCGGTGGCTCTGAAGCATTTCCGACTGGAGCCGGGCGACCGTGGCCACCATCTGGAGCACCTCGGTCAGGGCGGAGGCGTGCGTCCCCTCGATCGCCTTGCGCTGCTGATCGTAAGCCTTGACCGCCTTTTCCGCCTCCGCGATGATGTTGGTGCTCGTCTTGATGATCCGCTCGCTGGACTGGATCTGGAGGTTGACCACCTGCTCATCGAGCCGGGCCAGGACGTCGCCGGCCTTGACCACGTCGTTCTCGCGCAGCCGGCGGTAGCGCTGCCGCTTGGCCGGGTCGGTCTCGGGGTCGCGGGGGTGGTAGACGACCAGCGACGGGTCGCACTCTTCGCCGGGTTGCAGCGGGGTGGCGATCAGGTCGATCATCCCGTCCACCTGAGCCGGCACCTGGACGCGGAGGTCGGCCTGGACGACCGCCTTCGAGATGACGATCGGGTCGGCGATCGGCGCGACCGGCGGCGCCGGCGACGCCGGGGCGGCCGTGTACAGCGGGCTGCCGACGACCTGCGGAGCGGGCTTCTCGCCGGGCCCGGTGCCGGCGCCGCGCTCCCAGTTGTTGCAGGCGGACAGGCCCAGGGCGGTGACGCCGACGACGGCGACCCAACGACGGACGCGGACCATGGGAGACCCCCAGTGAAACGGACCCCGCGGTGTGGCGCGGGCGGGTTAACGGGTGGGCCGGCGGGGGCCGCGGTGAGCCGCGGGCCGGGCGGCGGGAACAGCAGGAGCGAGTAGTGTAGTAGGCACACTCCGTGTGCCATTCTTCGATGAACCAAGAACGGCACACGGAGTGTGCCTACTACACTAGAAGAAGAACACCACCTTCTCGTAGAACCACTCCCAGACGCCGTGGAAGAGCGAATAGCCCATCGCGTGGTTGCCGCAACGGACCCGGGTGTGGACCTCCTGGCCGGCGACGAACAACTCACGCGGGATCTTCTGGCCGGGCGGCAGGTCGTCCATGTTCACCCGGATGTACGCCGGCACGACCGACTCGGTCTCGTTGTGGTCGTCCTTATTGGGGACCGCCTCCTGGGCCAGGTCCTCCTCGTAGAGCCGGCCAGGGTAGCTGTCGTCCGGCTTGCCGGTCAGGAGCACGTCCACGTCGAGGTAGCGCTTGCCGTCCTTGTCGATCTTGTGCAGGCCGGCGGTGGCCAGCGCCCGGGCGACGTGGCCGATCGCCCGCTGCGGCAGCTTGAGCTCGACCCGCCACGGGCCGTCCACGTTGGCGATGCGGATGAGCGGCTCGTTCTGCCGGACCATCCGTCTGAGCAGGTCGGCGCGGACGTCGCCGCTGAGGACCAGCCAGTCGTCGGACGACCGGGGGATGCCCGGGTCGAACGCCGGGGTGAGGGCGGCGTACTCGCCGGGGGTGCGGCCGGTCAGGTGGTACATCTGCCGCAGCGAGTCGAGCTGCTTGCGGGCGGACTCGGCGGCGGCCCGATCCCTGTTCATGTTCTGGATCAGTTCCAGTTCCTTGTCGATCGGCAGTTGCCCGCGGGCCAGGATTTGCTCGATCGCCTGGACACTCAAGTTGGCCTTGTTCAGATCCGACTCGTACCGCACTTGCTTTTCCTGGAGGTCCGGGCTGTGCAGCAGCACGAGCGGCGAGTTCGGCTTCAACTTCGCCCCGGGCTTGGCCAGGATTTCCCGCACCTGCCCGTCATACGGGGCGAAGACGTTGGAAAGCTGCTTGGGTAGGAACTGGCCCTTGGCCTCCAGCTTGAGCGGGTACGGGATCAGCACCATCGCCGCGGCCAACAGGACCAGCGCGGCGATGCCCAGCCCCCAGTAGAATCGGTACTTGCCGCCGACGCCCTCCTGGACCTTCATGATCGGCCGCCACAGGAAGCCGAACGGCACCCGCTTCATCTCGGCGGCGTTGTACAGGGCGCCGGCCGCGTGCTTGCCGACCACGTCCATCCGGGCGATCAGCGGCTCGACCTGCTCCGGCGGGTTGAAGATCTCCAGCAGCATCACCGACCGGGCCAGCTTCTTCTCGTTCTTCTCGCGCTCGTCGCGGACCGGGGTGACGACCAGCAGCTTCGGCTGGCTCTCGGACAGGTAGTCGTCCAGGGCGTGCGAGAGGTCCGGCGGCAGCCCGTCGTCCTTGGTGCCGCGGTAGACCAGCTTGTCGCCGAACTTCAGCACCGCGTCGAAGAGTGCCCGCATCCGGCGGACGTGGGTGCTGGCCTTCTCGACCACGTCGGCCCCGGAGACGGCCTCGACCGTCACCTTCTTGCCGTGGCGGACGCCGACGCACAGCCGGTCGCACTCGATCAGCCGCCGGCCCTCGTTGGCGATGTGGTAGGCGACCTCGGTCGGGTTGAGGCTGGAGTGGATGAGCTTGGCGAACCCCTCGATCTGGGTGAGCACCCGCTCCAGCCCGCTGGCCTGGCGGACGTTGGCGAACTGGTGGTACTGGCTGGCGTACCCAGCCATCTGGACGGCGTATTGCAGGAACGTCTGGTACAGCCGGGGGTCGTGGTCCTTCTTCTGGAACACCTCCAGCAGGCCCAGCGGCGACTTGTCCGGGTTGACGATCGGAGCGAACAGGGCGTAGTAGTCGGTCAGGTTGGCGGCGGGAACGGCCCCCGCCTCGGCGGCGACGCCGGAGAGCCGGCCCTGCGGCTCGACCAGCACCGACCGGGTCGGCTGGGCCTGGAAGACCTGGCGGAGGATTTCGTTGTGGCACTGCCGGCCGCCGCGGCGCGCGTCCAGCCCGACTTGATCCAGGTTGATCTGGGTGGCCATCTGGAGGAACCCCTGCGGGGTCCGCAGCCAGACCACGCCGGCGGGGGCGTCGATCTTCGCGAGGGTGACGTTGAGGAACTTCTCGTAGAACTCCGACGGCGGCAGGCTGGAGCCGGCGAGTTTGGACGCCTCCTCGAACGCCTCGTCGATCTTGCGCCCGAACCGGTTGCGGGCGGTGGCCTCCGGCGTGTTGGTCGGGGGGGTGCTCACGGCATCGTCCTCGGCTAGAGCGGGAGGCCCGGCGAAATCGGTAGAAGATGAATAATCATAACGGACCCGGCCGACCGTTCGCAAGCGGACCAGTCCCATCTTGTGTTGGAATTCGGCACGGACTGAAGCCAAAGACCCGGTTTTTCGTTGCCGGGTCTTACCACACCGTAGCACAGCGGATACAGACCCCCCACATTTCCAGACGAGACGCCGGTCCGTAATGCCGGCCCAATTCCCCTAATGCGGGAAAATTCGTCCTGTGACGCCCTGTTCACCGACTCAACGGGCGCTGTGCTGGTTTTCCCAGGTGAGGATGTGGTGCATCAGGTCGGGCGGCTCGACGGAGTCGGCCGGCAGCGGCCAGGTGAACCGCTCGACGGCGGCGAGTTGGGTCGCCGAGCCGCGGGACCGCGGGTCGTCCCAGAGCTGGACGAAGCGGCCGATCGCCTTGCCGCGCCGGCAGAGCCGGGCGACGAGCACCTGGGCGTCGGAGTCGTCGCGGGCGGCGTCGGCCAGCAGTTCGGCCCAGTCCACCACCCACTCGACCAGCATCCGGGCTTCCTCATCGCCCAGCCCCCGGGTGAGCGAGTCGTCCCGCAGCATTCGGCGGATGAGCGCGTCCGTCGTCGCCGCCATGCAACAATCCCCCCCACGGCCTGGCGGTTGCGCGCCGGGCCGGTCCCGCGGGCGGGCGACCTCGGGAGTCGACATCCGGGCGTCCCCCACGCCCGGGGCCGGTCGCCCGCGCCCGCGGCTGTCGTCCTGGTCCTGGTCCCGCGTTGTGGGCGGCGGTATAACCGCAGGCCGCCCGGTCCGCAAGCGGGAACCGACAACCCCTGGGACCGCGGCCGTCCCGGCCGCTCTTGC
>DASSAT010000453.1:0-6908 GCA_035699305.1 Fimbriiglobus sp.
ATCTCCAGCGAGAACTCCCGCGGCTGCTTGATGACCGTCTTCACCTCGGACGTGGCCGACCGGATGTTGGTCAGCTTCTTCTCCCGGCAGATGTTCACCGGCAGGTCGTTGTCCCGGCAGTGCTCGCCGACCACCTGGCCCTCGAACACCGGCTCCATCGGGGCGACGAACAACACGCCCCGGTCCTGCAACCCCTCGATCGCGTACCCGGTCGCCTTGCCGGTCTCCGTCGAGACCATCACCCCGCTAGGCCGGCCCGCCATCGCCGCCTTGAGCGGCCGGTAGTCGAGGAAGTTGTGGTGTAGGATCGCCGTCCCCTGGGTGGCGTTCATCATCCGCGTCCGCAGCCCGATCAGCCCCCGGGCCGGGATGTAGAACTCCATGTGGGTCGCACCGCCGTGGGCCTCCATCTTCTGGCACTCGCCCTGCCGCTCCAGCACCAGCCGCATCACCGCGTTCGAGTGCTCGTTCGGCGCCTCCACCACCAGGTACTCGAACGGCTCGTGCTTCTGCCCGCCGATCTCCTTGACGATCACTCGCGGCTTGCCGACGGCGATCTCCGAGCCTTCCCGGCGCATCGTCTCGATCAGCACCCCGAGGTGCAACATGCCGCGGCCGGAGACAACGAACTCGCTCTCCCGGTCCCCCTGCTTGACTCGCAGGGCGACGTTGTGGTGCAACTCCTTCTCCAGCCGGTCGCGCAGCTCGCGGCTGGTCAGCGGCTTGCCCTCCTGGCCGGCGAACGGCGAGTCGTTCACCCGGAAGAGCATGTCCAGGGTCGGCTCGTCGATCGTCAGCGGCGGCAACGGAAGCGGCTTGTCGAGTTCGCAGATGGTGTCGCCAATCTCGGCGTCGTCGATGCCGACCACGGCGCAAAGGTCGCCGGCCAGTATTTCATCCGCCTCCTTGCGGCCGAGCCGGTCGAACTCCAGCACTTGCACCACAGTATCCGGGAAAGTGGAGCCGTCCTTCTGCCGGACGACCGTGACTCGTTGGTTCTTCTTGATGCGACCGGAGAAGACCCGGCCGACGGCGATCTTGCCGACGAACTCGCTGTACTGGAGGGCCATCACCTGCATCTGGAGCGGCCCGCCCGGGTCCACGTCCGGGGCCGGCACGTGGGTCATGATGGCGTCGAAGAGCGGCCGCAGGTCTCGCGGCTCGACGGCCGGGTCCGTGGTCGCCACCCCGTTGCGGCCGGAGGCGTAGATGACCGGGAAGTTCGCCTGCTCGTCGGTCGCGCCCAGCTCGATGAACAGGTCGAAGATGAGCGAGAGCACGTCACCGATGCGGGCGTCCGGGCGGTCGATCTTGTTGATGACGACGATCGGCTTGAGGCCGACGGCGAACGCCTTGCGGAGCACGAAGCGGGTCTGCGGCAACGGCCCCTCGGCCGCGTCCACGAGCAGGAACGCGCCGTCGGCCATCTTGAGGATGCGCTCGACCTCGCCGCCGAAGTCGGCGTGGCCGGGGGTGTCGATCAGGTTGATCTTGGTGTCGCCGAGCCGCAGGGCGAAGTTCTTCGACAGGATGGTGATGCCGCGCTCGCGCTCCTGGTCGTCGGAGTCCATGATGAGGCCGTGCTGGCCGCCGACGAGCTTGTCCAGCTCCTCGGAGCGGAACAGCCCGGACTGGCGGAGCATCTGATCGACCAGCGTCGTCTTGCCGTGGTCAACGTGCGCGATCACGGCAACGTTGCGGATGTCGTTTCGCTTCATGGGTTTCTGGCGCGGGCGCGGAGCAGCCGACTCCTCTGGATTTCGTTGGCCGGTGGGCTACTTATCTGGCTATCGTAGGGGTTTCGCGGCCCGGTCGGAAGGTCGGGCACCCCGGAGTTGGAGGGCAGGGCCGATGAAACTGATTCTGGTCCGCCACGCCGAGGCTGCGGCGAAGGGCGACAACGGCGTCTTGAAGGACTTTGATCGGCCCTTAACTGAGACCGGTCGGGAGCAGGCTCGCAAGTTGGCGTTAGCGTTCCAGGCGCATGGAGTGATGCCCGGCGCGGTCGTGAGCAGCCCGCTCGTCCGGGCGCGGGAGACGGCCGAGCCGCTTCTGCCGCTGCTGTCGGGGCCGGTGAAGGAACCGGTCTACACCGACTATCTCGCTGTGGGTGAACTGCGGCCGAAGAAACTGGCGAAGCTCGTCGCGGACCTGGGGGTCGAGACGGTGATCCTGATCGGCCACAACCCGGACTTAAGCGCCTACGCCGGGTGGCTGCTCGGGGCCGACGAGTCGGCGATCGAACTGGAGAAGGGGGCGGCGGCACTGATCGAGTTCGACGGCGAGGTGGAGAAGGGGGCCGGCCGGCTCGGCTGGCTGGTGACGCCGGGTTGGTTCATGGGGGCGGTGGCCCCGGTCGGTGGGTGAGCTTCCTGGGACCGCGGCCGTCCCGGCCGCTCTTGCTACACCGGTTGGGGTGCTTCGGTGTCTGCCAAGGCCCCCGACCTGCCCAGCAAGAGCGGCCGGGACGGCCGCGGTCCCAGGGACAACCCTGGCGGTCTCATACCGGACCGTGCATAGTACAACCATGCCCCCGGTCCCCGAGGCCGCCCCGATGCACGCGCTCTGCCTCTCGCTCCTGTTCGTCGTCCCGGCCGCCGACCCGCCGAAGGGCAAGCCCAACCGACTCGCCGACGAGGTCAGCCCGTACCTGCGGCAGCACGCCCACAACCCGGTGGACTGGTATCCCTGGGGGCCGGAGGCGTTCGCCCGCGCCAAGAAAGAAGGCAAGCTGGTCTTCCTCTCCATCGGCTACAGTTCGTGCCACTGGTGCCACGTCATGGAGCGGGAGTCGTTCGCCAATCAAGCAGTGGCGGACATCCTCAACAAGCACTTTGTCTGCATCAAGGTGGACCGCGAGGAGCGGCCGGACGTGGACGAAGTGTACATGACCGCCATGCAGGTCGTCGGCGAGTCCGGCGGGTGGCCGCTGTCGATGTTCCTGACCCCCGACGGCAAGCCGATCTTCGGCGGCACGTACTGGCCGCCGGACGACCGCGAGGCGGGCGGCGCGACGGTCCCCGGGTTCAAGTCGATCCTCAAGAAGGTCATCGACCTGGACAAGGAGAAGCACAAGGAGCTGCTCGCGCAGGCGGACACGGTCGCCGAGCGGACGGCCGCGGCGATGGAGCGGAACAACCGTCTGATCCCGATCATCAACCTCGACCGCGAGTTGGTGACGTCCGCCGCGGCCGCGCTGGAGCTGGACCCGGTCCACGGCGGCCTCGGGTCGCGGGCGCGGCAGTTCAAGGGGGCGAAGTTTCCCCGGGCGTCCGCCCTGGCGCTGTTGCTGCGGGTGTCGCCGAAGCGGGTGACGCTGACCCTGGAACAGATGGCGGCCGGCGGCATCTACGACCACCTCGGCGGCGGCTTCCACCGCTACAGCACCGAGCGCACGTGGACGGTGCCGCACTTCGAGAAGATGCTCTACGACAACGCGCAACTCGTCGAGTTGTACGCCGACGCCTACCGCGCCGACCCGAAGCCGGAGTACAAGCGGGTGATCGCCGAGACGCTGGAGTTCGTCCGGCGCGAGATGACCTCCCCCGACGGGGCGTTCTACTCGGCCCTCGACGCCGACAGCGACGGCGAGGAGGGGAGGTTCTACGTCTGGACGGCGAAGGAACTCGACGACGTACTCGGCGGCAGCGAAGATGTGCGACTCTTCAAGACGGTCTACTCCGCCGAGCAGCCGAACTTCGAGGGCAAGTACCACATCCTGCGACTCGCGCAACCGCCGGCCGACGAGCCGACCCTCGCCCGGCTGGCGCCTCTGCGAGCGAAGCTGCTGGCGGCGCGAGCGAAGCGGGAGCGGCCGTTCCTGGACACGAAGGTGCTGACCGGGTGGAACGGCCAGATGATCGCTGCTTACGCCCGCGCCGGTGAGGTACTGAAGGAGCCGAAGTACGTCGCGGCCGCGGAGAAGGCGGCGGACTTCCTGCTGACGACAATGCGGACGAAGGACGGGCGGCTGATGCGGGTGTACGCCGCGACGCCAGGCCGCAAGCCGGAGGCGAGGGGGCCGGCGTTCCTGGAAGACTACGCCTTCCTGGTCCACGGCCTGCTGACCCTCCACGATGCCACCGGGCGGGCGAAGTGGCTCGATGAGGCGAAGGCGCTGACCGCGCAGATGCTCAAGTGGCACGGCGACGCCGACCGCGGCGGGTTCTACACCACCCCCAGCGACGGCGAAAAGCTCTTCGCGCGCGGCAAGGACCACTACGATGGGGCGCAGCCGTCGGGGAACGGCATGGCGGCGCGGGACCTGGTCCGGCTCTACGCCAAGACGAAGCAGGAGGAGTACCGGGTCGCCGCCGAGAAGACGATCAAGCAGTTCGCCCCGGTGCTGCGAACGCAGCCGCAGTCCGCCCCACTGACCGCCGCGGCACTGGACCGCTACCTGGAGCTGACGGCCAAGCCAGGCCCCTGAGCCGCGGCGGGGTCGCTCCCTGGGACCGCGGCCGCCTCGGCCGCTCAGGCGGGACGGGTCGGGAGCCTGTGCCGACATCCCAGCGCCCCGAACCGCATAACAAGAGCGGCCGAGACGGCCGCGGTCCCAGGACACGCAGACCCGAGCCTGTGCGATGCCCACCCCCGAGGAGACGCCCGCTGTCCCGCCCGAGGTCGCGGACTTGGTGCGGCAGGTCGTGGCGTCCGCCGACCGGGCCGGGCAACTCCGCAGCCTCCTCAGGCTTTCCCAGGTCGGTGCGGCCGTCGCCGGGCCGATTGTTCGCCACCTCGCCGGCTCCGGCGCGGACGGCCCGCGACTGGCGCTGGAGTTCGTCGCCCGACTCCCGAGGAAGCTGCCGCCTGAAGTCGTGCGGGCCGCGCTACCGGTGCTGGCGGAGCGCTCGATCCCGCCCGCCGTCCGGCTCGCCGCTGCCGCGGCACTGCTCGGCTCGGTCCCCGACTCGCCGCGGGCGGTCGGGGCCGTCGTCCGGGCGACGACCGCCGGGCTGTCCCGGTCGCGGGCGCTGGAGCGGATGTACCAGCTTCAGAGTCGCGTCGGGAAGTGCGACGCGCTGGACGCGCTGGTCGCCATGTCGGAGGGCCGGGTCCAGCTGCGCTGCCCGCGGTGTCCCGCCCGGCTGACCCGCCGGGAGTTGATCCCCCACCTGTGGCACGCGCACCGTCTGGTTTACCAGCAGGGCCAGGCGCGCGACCCCCGCGTGCTGCTGGACGCGGCGATCACGACCGCCGCCACGGCCGGGGAGCCGGACGGCATCGACCACTCGTACCTGCTCGCCGCCCAGTACTTCCCGGACTCCGACCCGCGGCAAGTGTTGCAAGCCCTGGCCGCCCGCGGCGCCGCCGACCCGACCCAGACCGACCGCCTCCTCGGCCGCGCGGCTGACGAGGGCGCGGGGCTTTGCCCGGTGTGCCTGTCCACGGTCCCAGACCCGATACCTGAGCTGCCGCCCCCGGCGAACGTCTCCGCCGGCCGCGTGTCCGCCGACGGGTACTCGGCCAATGTCGCGGACGGACAGGCTGTCATACTGATCCCAGGCGCCGACCCGATCCGGGAACCACTGGCCGACGCCGGGCGTTCGCCCCGACAGGTTGCGGTCCTCGTCGCGCTGCCGCTGCTGCTCCTGGCCGCGGTCGCGGTCGCCATCGTGCCGGCCCACGTTGCCGACCCGGTCTGGGTCGGCGTCTGGCTCGGGCTGGTCGGGTGGATGGCGTACCTCGCGGTTCGGCTGATCCGCCGGCCGCTGCCGGACCGCACCGAGCGGGCAGTTGATCTCGCCTGGGTGCGGCTGGCCCCCGTGGTCGGCCGCACGCCGCCCGCGGCCCGCTTCCTGACCCGCCTGGCGCGGTCGAGCATCGGGGCCGGCGACCCGGTCGCCCGCGGCGGGATCGTGTTCGAACTCGTGCAGCACGCCGCGGTGCTCGCCGACAAGGGGCCTGCGTACCAGCAGCTCCTCGCGGCCGCGCGGGTGCTGGAGGTCCTCGACCAGGGGCGGATCGGCCGGGAACGGGTGGTGGGCCTGGTCGGGGTGTTCGACCCGTTCCTGCGCGGCGAACTCGGCCCGGCTTACGCCGAAGCTGCGGCCCAGACCCTCCTGGAGTCGGACGCCCTCTGGCTGGGTGACGCGGAGCGGCTGGGGGTGCTGGTCGTCGGCGCGGCGTTCGAGAACGGGCTGACCCCCGCGGACCTGGTCACGGTCGGGCGGTTCTGCCCGTGGTTCCGCCGCGTGGCACTGGCCGCGCCGCCCGATCATCTGGCGTTGTTACATGCAGTCTGGAGGGGTCGGAACGCCCGCCCGTGGGCGGCGGTCGGGGACGCGGCGACCGCGTTCGAGCTGGCCCGGGAGATGCCAGCGGCTGGGCGGCGTATCCTCGGCGACTTCCCGGACACGCTATTGCGGGTGAACGTCGGGGACGCGGCCGAGGCGGAACTCGGTCCGGTCCTCGTTACTGTCCGCGGGGTGGTGGCGGCGGGGCACGTCGTCGCCGACCCGGCCGCCGTTGTCGAGCTGGCCCGCACGTCCGACGGCTGGCGACTGCGGTTCGGGCCGCACCGGCTGGCCCTCTCGTCGCGCGTCCCGGCCCGGGTGGCCGACGAGCTGCGGAAGTGGTTGAAGTACCGGGCCGCGACACTCTTCCCTGAGGCAGAGCGTCCATCGCCGCGCGGCCCTGGGTCTCGTGCCGTGGGCATCCTGGTTCCGCTCGCTGTCGCCTGTCCGCTCTGCGGGGCGCGGAGCGTCCTCCGCGCCGGCCAGGTCGGCACGCCCTGGCAAGGGCTGGCGAACCGACCGGGATGAAAACAATAGGCGGTCTTCGTAGGTCGGGTCGAGTCTTCGAGGCCCGACGTGTCTTCCTCCCCTCTCCCCTTGGGGTGCTCTGTTGAAATGCTCGGTTTTGTAGGGTGGGCCGAGCCGTCGAGGCCCACCGTCTGGCGGATGGTG
>DASSAT010000454.1:0-2085 GCA_035699305.1 Fimbriiglobus sp.
CGGTCTCTCAGTACCAGGCATTCGACGGATCGCCGTGTTACCCTGGAGCCTGTCGCCGCCGACAGGCTCCTTCCACTTTCTCCCCGGAGTTGCCATGCGAACGCTCCGCCTTCCCCGCCCGGCCGTGGCCGCGACCCTCGCCGGGTTGGCCGTCGCGCTCGGGCTGATCGCCCCGACGCCGCGGCCGGCCGCCGCCCAGCCGAAGCCCGGCGCCGCGCTGCCGGCCGACCTGGCGCTGGTCCCGGCCGACGCCCTGGGCTTCGTCCACGTCCGGCTCGCCGACATCTGGAAGCACGACGCCATGAAGCCGTACCGCCGCATTGTCGAGAAGGCCGGCCCGAACGCATTAGCCGCCCTGGACGAGCAGTTCGTCCCGCCGCCGTCCACCATCGACCGGATCACGGTCGTGGTGTTGCCGCCGCAGGGGGACCGCAGCGAGCCGCGCGTCCTGGCGATCCTGTCGTTCTCCGCCCCGTTCGACCCGGCCAAGGTGCGGGCGGCGTACTTGGCGGGCGTCAAGCCGCAGACGGCCGGCGGCCGGGAGTTCTACGCCATCGACCGGAGCGAGTTAGCGGTCTACTTCGCGGATAACAAGACGCTGGTGTTCAGCGACGTGAAGACGCTGCCGGTGTACCTCCGCGGGCTAGCCAAGTCCAGCGGCGGCCTGTCCGACGTGCTGAAACAGGCCGCCAGCAAGGCCGTGTTCGCCGCGGTGAACGTCAAGGCGCTGCCGATCCCGCCGCAACTGTCCGACAACATCCCGCCGGACGTTCAACCGCTTCTGAAGACCGAGTTCGCCACCGTGTCCGTTGACCTGGGCAAGGAGGCCACCGTCCGGGTCCGGCTCCTGTACGCCAACGACGACGATGCGAAGGCGGCCGAAACGGCGCTGAAGAAGGCCGCCGACATGGGCCGGGCCGCGCTGGCCCAGCCCCGCCACCAGGCCGAGCGGGCGCTGTACAAGAAGGACGCCAAGGGTCCGCGGCCGCTCGACGAGTTGCCGGAGGCGGTCGGGGCGGTGTTCGCCCTCGGGGGCATCGCCACCCTCGACGAACTCCTGGCCGACCTGCCGGTCAAGCGGGACGGCACCGCGCTGGCCGCGGAGGTCGCGTTGCCGCCGTGGGCGACGGGCTACGTGGGCATGTCGGCGGTGTCCGTCGGCCTGCTGCTGCCGGCGGTGCAGAAGGTCCGCGAGGCCGCCGCCCGCACCCAGAGCGCCAACAACCTCAAGCAGATCGGCCTGGCGATGCACAACTACCACGACGCCAACGGCTCCCTGCCGCCGGCCGCGATCGTGGACCGCAAGGGGAAGAAGCTCCTCTCCTGGCGGGTGATGATCCTGCCGTACATCGAGCAGGACGCGCTGTACCGACAGTTCAAGCTTGACGAGCCGTGGGACAGCGAACACAACAAGAAGCTGATCCCACTGATGCCGAGGATCTATGCCGACCCGCGGATGCCGGCGGAACCGGGGAAGACCTACTACAAGGTGTTCGTCGGCAAGGACGCCGGGTTTGACTGGATCAAGGCGCGGAAACTCCCCGCCGACTTCCCCGACGGCACGTCGAACACGATCATGACCGTCGCGGCCGGCGACCCGGTGATCTGGACGAAGCCGGACGACATCGAGTTCGACGCGGAGAAGGGGGTGCCGGACCTGTCGAAGCCGTTCCCGAACGTGCTGGTCGGGATGTTCGACGGGTCGGTGCGGACTCTGAACCCGAGGATCTCCAAGGAGACGCTCAAGCACGCCATCATGCGCGCCGACGGGATGCCGATCGGCGAGGACTTCTAGCGCCCGACGGGCCGCCACTTCTTCCTCCCTCCCCCCTTGGGTGAGGGCCAAGGTGGGGAGCGGAAGCGTCGTTGGTCAGTGCGTATCGTCCCGGACTCGTCGAGCTGACCCCCCACCCTAACCCTCCCCCCCAAGGGGGGAGGGAACAAGAGGGGTAGGGGCCGCCCTCCGTAAGGGTCCTACTTCGCCACCACCGCGGTCGCCAAGTCCGGCGCGGTGAAATCGACGCTCAGCGTCTGGCCCGGCTGGCCCGTCGCCGTCCGCGACTCGGCGCGCTCCTGGCCGTCCGC
>DASSAT010000455.1:0-4947 GCA_035699305.1 Fimbriiglobus sp.
CCGGGTGCCGAGAACGGCGCGGCGTTCGTGCCGGCCACGGGCTGGATACCCGACCCGCAGGCCGTCGCTCGGTCGTGCCGGGAGGCGGTTGCGGTACTGGCGGACCGTTGACGAGCGCGACCCTCTTCCTTGCCTGGGTGCTGGCCGACCCACCTCCCGGGGATGCCTACCGCATCCCGCCGATCCCGGTCCTCCGAGATGCCTGCGACTTCAATCGCCGCTATCGGGACCACCTGGAACATCGGCTCGAATGGGAGGCGCGCCATCGTGGCGAGTTGTACGCGGCGATGCGAGAAGCGGAGTCGCTGTACAAGGTCTACGACGACGCTTGGGGCGCGCGGCCGGACTTTCCCTGTTCGGACGCAGCGAAGGTCCAGTATCTCCGCGACTTCCGGTTGGCGGTCGGCCGTGATGCCTACTACCGGATGGAGATGCCGCCGCCGGTTCCGTACCACCGGTTCAACGAGTTGAGGTGATCTCTAATGCCAGACGATGCTCCGCCGCCCCCACCGTCCCCGCCCCTGATTACCTGCGAGCAGCGGCGGGAGGAACTGCAACTGTGGTTCAACTTGCAGAAGGCGAAGGTCCAGCCGCTACGCGATCGCGTAGCCGCCGGGACCGGGCCGGATAGCCGGTTGTCTAATCTCAACTTCGCGTACTGCTGTGGTGAACCGCCGTGCGGCGACCCGCAAGCTTGCTGCGACCGCTCGATCCGCGCCCTGGCCGACGCCCAGCGGTGGCTAGAGCAACTGAACCTGACCGTGCCGCCGGCTGAGTTGGCGTGCCAGAACGATCTCGATTCGATGTGTGACTTCCTGGACTGGTGGTATCGGGCGGACCAGGCGCAGCTAAAGATCACCAACTACGCCAACTACCTCGACCGCATGAGCGAGGATTTGGGTTCGATGGAGGCGCTGTGGTTTTCGATTGAGGACGATTGTCCTCTGCCCGTGCCGGCCGGCCCGCCGTGTCCCGATGTCCAGCCCTTACCCGGCTAATCGGCCACCGGCCGGCCGGGGCGGTCGATGATGAGCCGCAGGCGGTCGCCGGGCTGGAGCAGGACGGGCCGGGTGGGGTCGATGACGACGACCCCACCGACGCGGAGGTTGTCTACGACGGTCGGCGTGCGGACAACGCACTCGGCCACCACGAGCGGGCGGACGATGGGGTCGGTGGTGGCGGGTGTCATCGGCGGTCCTCCCGATGCCAGAGAGTTTAGCACGGGTCGGCCGCCAAGTCCAGTATCACCCAGCGCCGGAGGGTTTGCGTGCCCCGTCTGGAGATGAAGAAAGCGCTGCGGGACAAGTTGGTCAGGGGGAAGAACTACATCCCCAACCAGCGCGAGTTCGTGACCGAGTTGATTGACCTGGCCGGCGGCCCGCGGCAACTCGCCAAGCTGATTTTCCGCGAGTTGGAGGCCAAGACGACCAGCCCATCGGTCCGAGCGCGGATCATGGAAATCATCCTGCGGGCGCTCAAGGCCATCGAGACGGCCGAGCCGCCGCAAGACCCGACGACCCTCTCTGACGACGAGTTGAGCGCCTTCCTCGACGATCGGATCGACAAGTACCTGGAGGCCGCCGGTGGCGGGACGATCGCGGAAGAAGCCGGCGCCGGGTGATGTCGAGGATGCCCTGGCGGCGGTGCTCGGGCAGGCGGGCCGGGTGCCGGCTGGGGACGACGGCCCGGCGTTCAACTACCTGGCCGAGCGGTACGCCCAGGAGAGCCGCGCGGCGGCGGCGGAGTTGGCCCGGCGTAAGTTTGAGGCGCTGTCGCTCTACGAAGCGCTGCCGGTCCAGGAAGCCTTCCACCAGAGCCGGGCGCGGCAGCGGTTGTTGCGGGGATCGAACCGGTCGGGAAAGACGCTCAGCGCGGCGGTCGAGTTGGCCCGCGCGGTGATGGGGAAAGACCCGTACCGCAAGTACCCGCTCGAAGACGGCCGGGCCTACGTCGTCGGCCTAGACCTGATGCACGTTTCGCAGGTGTTCTACCGGAAACTGTTCCGGGCCGGCGCCTTCAAGATGATCCGCGACGCGGTCACAGGCAAGTGGCGGGCCTACCGGCCGTGGCAGCCCGAGGACGCGGCGCGGCAGCCGGAGGCGAAGTTGGCGCCGCCGCTGATCCCGCCGCGGCTGGTCGAGACGATCGCCTGGGAGGAGAAGGGCAAGTCGATCCCGAAGATGGTCAAGCTGACCAGCGGCTGGGAGATCACCTTCTTCTCGTCGCAGGCCAAGCCGCCGCAGGGGATGGACCTCGACCTCGTCTGGTTCGACGAGGAGCTGGAAGATGAGGAGTGGTATCCCGAGATGGCGGCGCGGCTCCTGGACCGTCGCGGGGTGTTCTTCTGGAGCGCCACGCCGCAGGCGGGCAACGAGCAACTGTTGAGCCTGTCGGAGCGGGCCGAGCGCGACGCCCGGCTCGACCCGTTCGAGCGGGTGGTGGAGGAGTTCCTGGTCCTCCTGGACGACAACCCGCACATCGAAGACTCAGAGAAGAAGGCGCTGGCCTCGCTCTACGACGACGAGCAGGCGGAGGTGCGGGTCGGCGGCGAGTTCGCGGCCCGGCGGTGGCGGGTGTTCCCGGAATTCCAGCCGGCAACGCACGTGCGGTCGGTGCCGGACGTGCCGCTGACCTGGACGCGGTACGCGGCGATCGACCCGGGCCGGCAGGTGTGCGCGGTGCTCTTCGGGGCGGTGCCGCCGCCGGGACAGGAGCCGTTCGACCTGCTCCTCTATGACGAGTTGTACATCCGCGACTGCTCGGCCGACATTCTTGCCGAACGCATGAGTGAGAAGGTCGCGGGGCAGGACTTTGAATTGTTCGTCATCGACTGGCAGATGGGCCGGCAGACACAACTTGGGTCGGGTGAGACGGTCGAGTTCGCCTACGCGAAGGCGTTCAAGAAGCACAGGGTCCGGTCGCGGAAGTCGGGGCACGGGTTCGCGTGGGCCGACTCGAATGTTAAGGGTGGGGTCGAGTTGGTCCGGTCGTGGCTGCGGGCCGAACCGAACACCGGATGCCCGCGGGTGGTGGTGCGCGAGGGGACCTGCCCGAGCCTCCGCACTGAAATTAAGCACTATCGGTACAAGCGGGCGCGGGCCGGCGGCAAGATGCTCGTCACCGACGAGCCGGAGACGCGCGGGGCGGTCCACCAGATGGCGAACCTGCGCTACCTGATCGGTTGCCGGCCGAAGTACGTGCGGCCGGAGGCGCGGGCTGTCGAGTCGGACGTGCTGAAACGGTTCCGCGAGAAGGAAACGAAGCGGCGGCTGCGGGCGGCCGAGGACTACCGGACGCTGGGGCCGCGGAGATAACCATGCGGATGATCGAGCCGGAGGTCACGCCGTCGGGCTTATCGCTGCCGGCGCTGGCGGGGACTGGGATGCGGGCGTTCTACGCCGCGGCCAGCGAGACGCCGCCCCGGGACGCACCGCCGGAATGGCGACTGGCCGCCGAATGGGCGGTGCGGGCGTGGGAGTACAACGCCGGGTCGGATGAGCCGTTGCCGGTCGGGCCACTGGTCCGCGGGATGTACCACTCGATGTACCCCGACGGCGAGCCGGCCGCGTTCGACGACCTGCCGCAGGAGTTGGCCGTCGCCCTGGAGGCCGCCTGCCGGCACCTACTCGGGGCGGTCACGTGCGACCGGGACGATACGAGGCACATGGGCGAGCGGGAGGCGTTCTGGTCCGAGTGGGCCGAGGCCCGACTTGCCGCAACGGAGGTGACGACGTGACCGCAGTAGCCGAGAAGCCGAAGTCCCGGGAAATCAAGTTCGACGCGGTGCAGGGGCCGCCGGACCTGTACCTAATGGACCCGGTGTACTGGTACGACCACGAGCCGTCGGGGCCGCCGCACCCGGCCCTGGTGGTGGGGATCAACATGGGGACGAGCCTGCAACTGGCCGTCTTCCGCCCGGAGTCGCAGCGCTACGTCGTCAAGGACGGCGTGAAGTTCTGCGGCGACACGACGCTCGTGCCCAACGAGCGCGAGTCCAACGGCTGCTGGGACTACCACCCGCGGGTGAAGGCCCAGGTCGAGGCGCGTAAGCAGTTCGAGGCGCTGCTGGTGAGGCTCGGGGAGAAGAAGTGAGGTAATTGGTGTACCTGGACCACGACCATCCGCTGTCGCCCGTCGTGTCCGCTTGGCGGGAGAAAATCCGCCAGGCGCTCGACGTGAAGCGTCGTCGCTTCGGCAAGGACGCCGAGGACGGCATGGCGTTCTTCGCCGGGCCGTACAACTGGCTCTACGACGGCTCGAAGCCGGCCCGGCACTTCTTCCCGCCGGATGGGGCGGACATGCCCCAGCCGGCGTTCAAGATGACGCTCAATAAGACGGCCGAACTGGTGCAACTGTTCGGCCCGGCGCTGTACCACCGCAACCCGATCCGGCAGGTCAACCCACGGAAGTTCCCGCAACTCACGCCCGACGCGCTCGCGGCGGTGCCGGCCGCCGGCGGCAACCCCGCCGTCGCCCAGTTGCTCTGGCAGCAGGCGGATGTCGTCACCGAGCGGGGCCGGGCGGTGGATGAGGGGCGGGCGTCGGTCCTGTCCTACTACCTCAACTACACCCCCGACGCGCTCGACCTCAAGACCGAGAGCCGGTGGGCGATTGACGAAGCGCTCATCAAGGGGCTTGGGTGCCTGTGGACCGAGCCGTACCGCCCGGCCGGGGCACCGTACCGGCTGATCGGGTCGTTCTTCGACTCGGTGGACAACCTCATCATCGACCCGGACGCGAGCAGCCTGCGCGACGCGACCTGGATCGCCCGGCGGTGCTGCCACCCGGTCTGGCAGGTGGAGCGGGATTACGGCCTGCCGACGGGGACGCTCCGCGGGTCGCTGGAATCGCTCAACCAGACCGCCGCGATCGACGCCGATCCGACCGGCGACTACTTCCGCAAACAGGGCAAGACCAACGACCTCGTCGTCTACTGGAAGATTTACT
>DASSAT010000456.1:0-2309 GCA_035699305.1 Fimbriiglobus sp.
TCGGCCGCAGCGGCAGCGTCGGCGTGCGGACGCAGCGGACCTCCGACACCGGGGCCGCCAGCTTCAGCTCCAGGGCGAGCTGGTCGCCGGCGCGCTGCAAGGGGGCCGCCAGTTCGCGGTTGGTGCAGGTGGTCCGCACTACCAGCGTCGTCGTGGCCGGCATCAGCGGGTCCCAGCCGCGGTCCACCAGGTTCAAGTAGACCTCGGTGCCGCGGTCGGTGTCGTCCTTCGTGCCGAGGTCCTTCGTCCGCGTCGCCGGCCGGCGGCTGGCGTACCAGTACGCCTCCCGTCCGCGGCCGGCGGGGTGGGTGATGGCGAAGAACGGCCGGTAGGCGACCGGCTCCGGGCCGCCCTCCGGGTCCACGCCCGTCACCTCGTCCACCGAGTACACCTCCAGCCCCTGAGGCTGGTCGGCCTGCGGGACGACCCGGTACTCGTACCGGGCCTGCGTCACCGGGATCGGCTCGGCCGTCTGCTCGAACAGGTTCACCGCCGGGGCGCAGCCGAGCCGGAACGTCGCCGCCTCGACTGCCTTCTCCAGGTTCGGGCTAGTGCGCCGCAGGCAGACCAGCACGTCCAGCCGCCGGCCGAACCCGGCCCGACCCACCCGCCCCAGCCCGAGCAGGTCCACGAACCAGAACTTGGCCGGGAAGGCGAAGAACTCGGTCAGCAGCCGATACCCGGGGAACGACTGCGGCGGGTACGGGAGCAGTCCCTCGTCCGGCTCGAACCCGACCGGGGCGAGGGCTTGTGAGGCCGGCAGGTCCAGCCGCGGCGCGTCCGGCTTGTCGGCCGGGACGAGCGACACCTGCATGGCGTGGTTCAGGAGTAGTTCGTACAGCTCAGCAACGACTTGGTTCTCGCCGAGCAGATGGAACCGCAGCGCGTCCAGCGACAGGTCGGCGAACTTCGCCCCGGCCTGGCACTCAAGCTGGAGCCGCAGGACCGCGGCGGTGCCGTCGGGCATACGGAACCCTTGTGGCAGTCGCAGCCCCTGCCACGGCGGCCCCTGGAGCCGGGCGCCGGCGACCGCCACCGGCCAGAGCGTCACCGGGTAGGCGGTGCGGTAGCGGCACCGCAGGTTGTGGACCGGCGGGGTGAGGACCTCGGTGTGCTTCGGGATGGCGAACCCGTCGGTGAGCGGCGTGCGGGTCGGGTCGGCGACGAACTGCGCCACCAGGCACGACGGCACCGGGGCCAGGTAGTGCGGGTACAGGACGTTTAAGAGGCCGTCGGTCAGCTCCGGGAACTCGTCGTCGAGCTTGTGGTGGACCCGGCCAGCCAGGAGCGCGAACGCCTCGATCAGCCGTTCGACGTGCGGGTCGGTACTCTGGTTGGACTCCAGCATCAACCGCTGGGCGGCCGCGGGGTACTGCCGGGCGAACTCCTGGGCGAGCTGGCGGATGGCGATCAGCTCGCGCTCGTAGTACGGGTAGAGGGTGGCGCTCATGTCGCGCCCCCGAATGTAGCCCGCTCGCTCCGCGAGCGGTCCCCCGCTTCCCCATCGGGGCGCTGAACGGCCGAACAAGACCGCTCGCGGAGCGAGCGGGCTACATTGCTGCAACGAACCACTCGTAGGGTACTCATGTCGCGCCCCCGTCCGGGGTGACGGTCGCCCGGCCGCTGGTCAGCTCCAGCACCGTCTCGAACCCGACCTCCGGGGCCGGGTCCAGGTTCAGGGCGGCCTCGATATGGAACTTGATCGACCGGGCGCCGGCCTCGCCGCGGGCCGCCGTCACCTTGACCTTGACCAGCCGCGGCTCGTGCCGGGCGACGACCTCGGCGATCACCCGGGCCAGCTCGGCGGACTGCTCCGGGGCGGTGGCGTTGAACCCGGCCAAGTCCGGCAGTCCGTAGGTGACGATCGAGCGGCGCACCTGTTCGAACTCCGGCGGCACATCGACGGCCGTCCGGCGGGTGTTGAGCAACTCCTCCAGGTCGGCGCGGACGGCGTCGAGCATCTCCCGCGGGTCGTACCCGGCGACAAGGCCGCCCATCGACTCCGGGTCGGTCAGCCGGTCGAGGAGCGACGGCAAGAGACGAGGGGACTGGTTCGCAGGGGGCATGACGATTCTCTACGGCCCGGTTGCAGTCGCAGCGGAAGCGATTGGTGGGTGTGATCCTAACTCACGGGTTTCGGGCACTCTAGTCGGGGGAGGAAAAAACGTACGCCATCCGGCCACGACCGGGGAGGGTTGACGGCGGGGCCGCCGCATGGTCGAATCTCGTCACGGCTGTACCGGGGTGGTTGCCCCCTCCCGCCAGAGCGCTCTTCGGGTTCCTGTGGCGACCCGGCTCGGAGAGTCGGG
>DASSAT010000457.1:0-2771 GCA_035699305.1 Fimbriiglobus sp.
TCCACCACCGCCCACCCCTGCAAGTACGGCTTGCCGTCCTTGTCCAGCACCAACCGGTACGAGGTCTTCCAGATCGGCGCCTCGATGACGTAGCCGACCTTCACCCGCCGCCGGCCGTCGCCGACAAAGTGCAGACTGACCGCCTTCTTCTGGGCGTCGTGGGACTGGGCCAGCACCTCCAGGGCGCGCTTGAACTCGGCCTCCAGCACCGGGTTGGTGAACCGGATCCGCAGCACGTCCAGGAGCTTGATTGCCCGCAGCCCGTCGGCGGTCAGCAGGTTCAGCACGTCCGCCTCGACCTGCTGGTTCGGGCCGCTGGGCAGCCGGACCTTCTCCACCCCGACCACCGTGCCGGCGAGCGTCCCCGGCTGGGCCTGGGCGGTCGGCTGCATCGCCACCTCGACCTTCTCGCCGCGGGCCTGGAGGAGGATCTGCATCAGCGACGGGTTGTTGTCCAGGTTGATGGCGAAGCTGGCCAGCGTCCGGGCGGCCGGCTCGCGCGACTCGTAGGAGACCGACGCGACCCGGCCGCCGCCGAGGTCTTGCAGGGTCATCGACTTGATCAGGTCGTTGATGTCCGTCTCCGGGAACGACAGGTCCACCCGGGCGTCGCCCTCGACCTCGCCGGACCGGGCGAAGTACCCGACCCCGGAGTTGAACAGCACCACCTGGGTGACGGGCAGCGTCACGGACGGCTTGGGGTCGCCCTGGGCGGCGGGGGCGGTCGGCGCGGCGTCGAGTAGCCGGTCGGCGGCCAGCCAGATACCGGCCGCGGCGGCCACCGGGGCCAGCCACAACAGTTTGCGGAATCGCATCGTCAACTCCTCCGAAGGGAACGAACGGCCCGGCGGCGATCCGCCCCGGTGCGCCCACTGTTACAACGGGCGACCCGGCCGGTCCGGCGTCCGTCGTCGGTCATGTTACCCGGCTGTTACAAACCGCGGCCGGTAAACTGGCGGCATGGACGTCGCCACCCTCGACCAGCTGCTCGGCCCGACCGGCCGCGCGGCGCTGGCCGCGGCACGGGAACTACAACCGACCGAGACGAAGTACCCCGCCTGCTTCGACCGGCTGCGCAAGCACTTTTCCCCCGAGTTGGCACGGGCCGCGCTCGACACGGTGATGCTCCGCGAGAAGGCGCGGGCGAAGTTCGCGCGGGCCGACGAGATGGTCTTCACCCGCGAGGCGCTGGAGATGGCGTCCGCGGAGCCGGTGGCGCGCTACCGGGCCGAGCGGTTCGCGCCGTTCGGCACGGTGGCGGACCTGTGCTGCGGCATCGGCGGCGACGCGATCGGGCTGGCGTCGGCCGGCGTCTCGGTCGTCGCCGTGGACCGCGACCCGCTGCGGGTGCGGATGGCCGAGGCGAACCTCGCCGCTTATGGGCTGATACAGAACCCGATCGAACCGACTTCTGGTTCCCTCCCCCCTTGGGGGGGAGGGTTAGGGTGGGGGGGCGGCTTGCCGGGTATGTCGCAATATCAATTACCGGATGATACTCTTACCCCCCACCCTAATCCTCCCCCCTTGGGGGGGAGGGGACCAAGCCCTGGCGGTCGGTTCGTCTGCGCGGACGTGCTCACGGTTGACCTCGCCGATTGTGTCGCGGCTTTCGCCGACCCGGGCCGGCGGCCGGGCGGTCGGCGGACCCTTTCGCCGCACGACTCCGAGCCGCCGGTGCCAGATCTGGTTGCGCGGTTCCCTCGGGACTTCCCGCTCGGCGTCAAGGTGGCCCCCGGCTTCCCGAAGGACGAACTCGCCGACTTCGACGCCGGGCCGGAGTTCGTCTCGCTCCACGGCGAGTTGAAGGAGTGCGTCCTGTGGTTCGGCCCGTTCAAGACGGGGGTGCGGGCCACGGTCCTGCCCGGCCCGCACACCCTCACCGGCTACCCCGACGCGGCGGTAGACTTGGGTTCAGTCGGAGCGTTCCTCTACGACCCCGACCCGGCGGTGACGCGGGCCGGGCTGGTCGGCGAACTGGGGCGTCGGCTATCGGCCCGGCAGATCGACCCTCGGATCGCGTTCCTCACCTCCGACGCGCTCACCGCGACGCCGTTCGCGTCGGTGTACCGGGTGGAGGAGGTGTTGCCGTTCCACGCCCGGCGCGTCGGCGAGTGGTTGAAGGCCCAGGGCGTCGGCCGGGTGACGGTGGTCAAGCGCGGCTCGGCGGTCGAGGCGGACGAACTGGCGGCGAGGTGGAAGCTGCGCGGCGACGGGCACCGGGCCGTGATCCTGACCCGGGCCGTGGGGGGGCCGGTGGCGATCATCGGTGAACGGGTCGAAGCCTAAGGCTTATACCGGATCGCCTCGATGGCTTATCTTCCTCCCCTCTCCCCTTGGGGGAGAGGGGGGTAAGAAATCAACGCGATCCGGTATTACTTGCCGTCCTTCCTCGCCGTGGGCTTGCGGGTCGGGACCGCCCGGTACACCCACGTCCACTCGCCCAGGCCGCCGTTGTCATTGGGCCGGATGTCGCTCTGCCCCGGCCGGGCGTTGTCCGTCGGCCGGAAGAAGTCCAGTTGTAGCGTCTTCTGGGTCACGGTCTCGCCGCCGCCGTCGCGCTCCGACACCGCCACCCCGTTCGACAGCCCGCCGACGTAAACGCTGAAGTTGTTCGTCGTCGGCGCCTTCGCCGCCACCTGCGTCCAGATCGCTACCCCGTAGACCGTCCGCGGGACCGAATCGACCTTCGTGACCGGGACCTTCTTCGCGCTGATGGAGACCGAATCCTTGATGTTCAGCTCCCCGTCCGGGTCCTTGGTGCTGACGCTCGG
>DASSAT010000458.1:0-4481 GCA_035699305.1 Fimbriiglobus sp.
CGGTCTTCCGAACCGCTCGCGGAGCGAGCGGACTACACTGGGGTTGCCATGCCCTTCTCGTCGCGGGTGCCGTTGCCGGCCCTGATGCAGTGGTGCCGGGCGCTGCGGCACAGCATCGACATCGGCCTCTCCCCGGTCCGCATCTTCCGCCAGCAGTCGAAGTCCGGCCCAGCCGCGCTGCGCCCGCTGGCCGCCGCGATCGCCGAACGGCTGGAGGCCGGCGAATCGTTTCAGGAAGCGCTGAAGCCGGAGGCGCACCGGTTCCCGCTGTTGTTCGTCGAGCTGATCGCGGTTGGCGAGCAGACCGGCCGTCTCACGGAGACGTTCGAGGAGTTGGAGGACTACTTCGAGACGGTCATTTCCTCGCGCAAGCAACTCGCCGCGGCCCTGGTCTGGCCCGGGATCATGTACGTCTCGTCGATCTTCGTGATCGCCATCATGCTCGCGGTCCTGGGGATGATCGCACCGACCCCGGGGCAGGCGCTCGACCCGCTCGGGCTGGGGCTGGTCGGCCCGGTCGGGGCGCTGAAGTTCCTCGTCGCGGCCGGGGTGTTCACCGCGGCGGTGCTGGTCGGGTTCTTCTTCGTGCGGGACAACGACCGGCTGCGGGCGAAGATCGAGGGGCGGCTGCTGGCGGTGCCGGCGCTGGGTGGGTGTTTCCGCGCGTTCGCCCTCCAGCGGTTCTCGCTGGCGTTGCAGATGACCCAGGAGGCCGGCTTGCGGGTGGACCGCGGTCTGAACCTGAGCTTCCGGGCGACGGCCAACGACGCCTACCTGCGCCAGGCCGACGCGGCATCCAAGCGCGCCCGCGGCGGGACCGAGATCGCCACGGTGTTGGCGTCGTGCGGCGGCCGGCTGTTCCCGGACGAGTTCCTGGGTGCGGTCCACGTCGGCGAGGAGACCGGCAAGCTCGCGGAGGTGATGCAGAAGCAGGCGCAAATCTACCGCGAGGAGGCGGCCCGCAAGCTGAAGGTGCTGACCATGCTGGCCGGGATGGCGGTGTACGCGATGGTCGGGCTGATGATCATTGTGATGATCTTCAAGATCGCCATGACCGCGTACATCGGGCCGATGCAGGACGCCATGAACGCCGCCGACAACCCGGAGAAGTGGCTCCGCCAAGGGAAGTGAGTCCGGGCCGACGAAATCCTGTCGCATAGTCTGGCCGGTCTTGAGCCGCGGAGCGGCGGCAGATGCGTAGCCAGAGGCGCAAGCCCCTGGGAAGAGACGACCTCCATCATTGGCAAGCCCCGTAGGGGCGGCAGAACTTGCCAGCATTCTGCCGCCCCTACGGGGCTTGTGGGTTTCTGACGTACCTAACCCCAGGGCTTACGCCCTGGGCTACGCATCTATCGCCGCTCCGCGGCTCAAGACGGTCTGCCCGTCATCGGTCAACGGTCGGGTTCCCCTACAGCATTCCGATCCCACTCGGCACTCCCACAGGCGACCGATGGCTTGGCCGGCTCCAGCACGGCGATGTCGCACAGCCCCCAGGGGCTTTTGCCGAGTAGCTTGTCTAGCACCGACAGGCCGCTCTCCTTCCGTTTAAGACTGACCACCGCGGCGATCCGCAGGCTCGGCGGCAGCGCCGCCCGGAACGCCGCCAACGAGTGGCTGTGCGTGAACAGCACCACCGTGCGCGGCCGGAAGTGGCTGTCCACGATCATTTGGTTCACGTCCTTCGTCCGCACCTGTTTCAGGTCGCTCCGGCCGGTATAGAACGCCACCGAATCGCAGTTGCGCGGGTAAGTGACGACGACGGTGTTCGGGTCGCCTACGAACCGTTCGACCACTTCCGGCCGGCCCATCGGCGACCGCTCGCGGGCGTACCGCGGCAAGATGAGGTAATGCGTGACGGCGAGCAAGACGGCGAACGTTGCCACCAATCCCTTCGTGGCGAACGCCCGATCCCATCGGCTGCGGGCGACGAACTCGCCCAGCGCCAGGCACAGCGGCGGGAACGCCGGCAGGATGTACGTCGGCAGCTTGCTCCCCGAAAGGCTGAAGAACAGCACGCACCACAGTCCGGCGAGCAGCCAGAAGCCCCCGGCCTGGGAGTGAGGGGGTGAGGGGGTGAGGGGGTGAGGGGGTGAGCGGAAGAGGAGACTCCGCAGATACGGGACGGCCAGAACGACTCCGGGGAGGAACCCGCCCAGCAGGATCGGCAGGTAGTACCACACCGGTTGCAGGTGGTCGAACGGCTGAAGGAACCGCATGACGTTCTGTTCCCAGAAGAAGTACCCCAGGAATTCCGGCTGTCGCCGGTACATGGCGACGTACCACGGCAGGTTGACCGCCAGCACGATGCCGAGGAATACCGCGACCGCCTTCCAGCCAACCCGCGCGGTGGACCGGTTCAACCACGCGAACACGAACAGCGGTACGAACAGCAGCACCTCCGAGATCGGCCCCTTGGTCAGGAACCCCAGCCCGGACGCGGCCGCCGACGCGACCCACCAGCCGGGCTTGAACCGGCCGGCACGCACCGCCTCGAACCCGCACAGCACAGACGTGGTGACGCACAGCGTCAGCAGTCCGTCGAGCAGGAGCAACCGGGCGACGCCGATATAACCCGGCGCGACAGTCAACAGCATCGCCGCCCAGAACGCGGCCCGCTCCCCAAGGCTGCGGCGACCGATCAGGTAGACGAGAATGATGGTCAGGTGCACGCAGACGGCCGGCACCAGTCGGGCCGACTCCTCGCCAACGCCGAACGCCGCGTAGCTCAGCCGGACCAGCCAGTACATCAGCGGCGGCTTGTCCAGGTACGGCTCGCCCTGGAGCGTCGGCACCACCCACTCGCCGCGGTCGAGCATCTCCTTGGGTATCTGCGCATACCGGCCCTCGTCCGGCTCCAGCAGTAGGAACGACCGGCATGGGTAAAGCAGCACCGCCGGTAGCGACACGACCAGAAGGAGCGACAACAATCGCACGCGGGTAACGGGATCGGCCGTGCCGGGGAACAGGGTCCGCCGCCACAGGAACGGCAGCCATCCCGGCAGGGTGCGGGGCAACGGGGCAACTCCGGGCGCGGCGGCCGACATCGCGGGTCCCTCCGGTCAGGTGGGCCGCGGAGTGTACGCCGGCAGGGCTGTAGCGGTCAACGCGGGGTGCTGATGGACAGGACGTGACCATCTGTGGTAGTCCGATTACCTCGATCTTCCCCGAAGCCCGGCCGTTGCAACGGCCGGGCTTTGTTACGCCCTGGCACCGGGTTTGCCGCGTACCATACGGATAGCCTCCCACCTCCGAGGAGCCGATGATGCCGACCGCTCTCGTCCGGGCCGTCCCCGTCGCCGCCGTCACCGCCGCGCTGGCCCTGGTCCCTGCCGCCCGCACCGCCGAGCCGACCAGGCCGACCCCCGCGCAGTGGCAGGCGGTCGTCGATAAGGCGGTGACGTACCTCAAGTCCCACCAGGACGCCGACGGCGGGTGGAGCACACGCCGCAACCCCGGCGTCACTGGCGTGGTCGTGACCGGGCTGCTCCGGTGCGAGCAAAGCCCCGACGACGAGCCGGCCGCCAAGGGGCTGAAGTACATCGAGGGGCTGGTCAACCCGAAGGCCGGGCACATCGCCGGGACTGGCCCGAAGCTCGGGCTTCAGAACTACGTCACCAGCGTCAACGTGATGGCCCTGGTGGCGGCCAAGCGCGACCAGAAGTACCGGCCGGTGGTCGGCAACGCGGTCGAGTTCCTCAAGAAGCTCCAGTGGGACGACGGCGAGGGCAAGACGACGGCCGACGACTTCTACGGTGGGGCCGGATACGACTCGAAGTCCCGGCCGGACCTGTCCAACACCCAGTTCTTCCTCGAAGCGCTCAAGGACGCCGGGGTGTCGGCGGACGACGACGCCTTCAAGAAGGCGACGGTGTTCGTCAGCCGGTGCCAGAACTTCAAGAGCGAGTACAACGACCGGCCGTGGGCCGGCAAGATCAACGACGGCAGCTTCATCTACTCGGCGGCCGGCGGCGGGCAGACCAAGACCTCCGACGACCCGAACGCCCCGCTGACCGGGTACGGGAGCATGACCTACGCCGGGGTCAAGAGCATGATCTACGCCGGGGTGTCCAAGGACGACCCGCGGGTGAAGAAGGCCCGGGAGTGGATGGCCGCCCACTACACCCTGGACGCCAACCCGGGGATGCTACCGCAATTCCCGCAGCGGGGGCTGTACTACTACTACCACACCTTCGCCAAGACGATGGACGCCCTCGGCGAGGACACCTTCACGGACGCCAAGGGGGTCAAGCACGACTGGCGGGCGGACCTGTTCGCGGCGCTGGCGAAGCGGCAGAAGCCGGACGGCAGCTGGGTGAACGAGACCGACCGGTGGATGGAGGGCGACCCGAACCTCGTCACCGGATACGCCCTGATGGCGCTGAGCCACTGCAAGCCGAAGTGATCCTGGGACCGCGGCCGTCCCGGCCGCTCTTGCTCCACCCGACGGTAACCTGACCGGGTCTCCCGGGAGCTTCCCGGCG
>DASSAT010000459.1:0-3492 GCA_035699305.1 Fimbriiglobus sp.
GTGTGCATGCCGACCGTCGGCGGGCCGTCCTCGGCTTGCCCGGTCAGGTGGCCCAGCGGCCCCGGCGTGGCGAACGTCACCAGCGCCAGGTCGTCCAACCCCGCGAGCAGCGAGGCGTTGTGCGTTGCGAGATGTTCCGCGGCGGCGGTCAGTTCGGCGTCGGAGTCCGCCAGCGGGACGTGACAGGCGGCGCAGTCGCGGCGCAGCCGGGCGAGGTGGTCCGGCCAGCGGAACAGCCGATGGCGGTACGTGCGGCAGAAGTCGGTGACGGTGGCGCCGGCGACGAACCCGGCGTCGGCGAAGCTCAGGGCCAGTTCATCCGGCGGGACGAACCGACCGTTGAAGAACGCGATCGGCTCCGGCGGCATGGGGGCATTGTAGTCCGCTCGCTCCGCGAGCGGTTTGCGAAGACCGCTCGCGGAGCGAGCGGACTACATTACTTCCGCTCCCGGCCGGCTGGCGGCGCCCACTCCGGTGTACTTGAACTGCGGGCCGGCGCGATCAGGTTCGAGTATCCCTGCCGTAGGACGTACATCGGCGGCACCCGCACGTCGGTCCCGCGGTCCAGTTTCATCCCGTCGTTGAACCGCCGCAGTGCCTCGGCGTACCGGGCGTCGCGGTAGTGCAGCTTGCTGATCGACTCGTAGGTGTCGCCGGCCTTCGGCCTGTGCAGGTCCACGTCGAAGTCGGTCTTCGGCGGCGCCAGGTGTGTCGTCGGCCGCACGCCGATCTCGCCGGGCGGCTTGGTCAGGTTCAGGCTGCCGCCGTCCGGCTTGCCGTCGCTGGCGGCCGAGGCCGGTTTGAACGGGGACGGCGGGGCCGGGGTCACGTCCTTCGGCTCGGGGAGCGTTCCGCCGTCGGCCGGGGCGGCGGTCACCCGGACCGGGAGAGCGCCGGGGACCGTGACCTCGCCCGCCGCGGGAGTGGTCCGGATCGGCGGGGCCGGCGGCGGCAAGGTGATCTCCTTCGCCGGCGCAGGCGGCGGCAGTGGGAGGGCCGACCCCGTGTCCTTCTTCTCCTCCGATGCCGGGGTGACAGGTTGCACGCCCTTCGGGTCCAACGTGGCGGCCGGCTCGACTTTCTTAGCGTCCGGCTTGGCCGAAGCGTCTATGGCGGTCGGGTCGGGCAGGCGGAACGGCGGCGCAATGTCGAGCGGCTTGACGGCCGGCACGGCGACCTCCAGCGGCTTGGCCACCGGGTTCACGGGCTTCGACTCGGTCTTGGCCGGCGGGGTCATCGGGTCGGGCACCGGCGGGGTCGGCACCGGGATGCCGATCTCACCGGTCGGGGCCGGCTCCGTGTGGGCCGCTGGGAGTATTGAAGCGGGTTCGACGGCCAGACCCGCCCCTTCGGCCGACAGTACGGGCGCGGGAACAACCGGGATGTCCGGGTCCGGGACGCCGATCGCCGCGGGCGGCCCCGACGTCCGAAGGTCCGGGGGAGCCTTGTACGGGACTGTGATCGGCTGGATGGGCTGCTGCGCCGGCGGGGTCGCGGTCGGGGGTGATTCCCGCGTCTCCGGCGCGGCGGCGAGCGACTTCGTCTCGGCCGGCTGCTCCGACGGCGTCTCCGGTGGGGCGAGGCCGGCCCGGCTGAACAGCGCGTTCAGCGCCAGCCCGACGGCAACGACGCTGCCGGCCGTGGTCAGCACCACCAGTTTCTTGCGGCTGACGGTGAGCAGGTTGCGGACCGCCTCGCCGACCCACCGCGGCTGCGGGGCCGGCGTGCCGACCACCGCTCCGGCCTCCGCGGCGGGTTCGGCCGCCACCGGCATCGGCGCGGCCGGCTCGGGAACGGGCATCGGGATGGCGTCGGTCGGCAGGTCGGGCGGGCCGTTCATCCGTGAACTCCCCAGGTTAATGATGAATGATGAATGATGAATGATGAATCAAGATTGGTTCGGGGCTTCATTCATCATTCATCATTCATCATTCATCCTTTCGTCGAGCGACCCGCAGCTTGGCACTGCGGGCCCGCGGGTTGGCGGCGGTCTCGGCGTCGGACGCCTCCACCGGCTTCTTCGTTAGCGCGTCCCACACCTCCCGGTCGCGGAAGGCGTGCTTCACCCGCCGGTCCTCCAGCGAGTGGAAGCTGATGACCCCCGCCCGGCCGCCGGGGCGAAGGAGTTTCGGCAGCGCGGCCAGCAACCGGTCGAGCGCGCCGAGTTCGTCGTTGACCGCGATCCGCAGCGCCTGGAACGTCCGCGTCGCCGGGTCGATGCTCCCACTTCGCGGCACGCTCCGGCGGACCACCTCGGCCAACTCGCCGGTCGTCGCGAACAGCTTCTCCTTGCGCCGCTCGACGATCCGCCTCGCCACCCGCCGGCTCTTGCGCTCCTCGCCGTACTCGTAGATCAGGTCGGCCAGGGCGGTCTCGCTCAGGCGGTTCACCAGGTCGGCGGCGGTCCGCCCGGCGGTCGGGTCCAGCCGCATGTCGAGCGGGCCGTCGTCTTTGAAGCTCAGGCCGCGCGCCGGGTCGTCCACCTGATCCGATGCGAACCCGAGGTCCGCGAACACGCCGTCCACCGTTTCGATTCCCAGGTTGGCGAGCACCTCCGGCAGCTGGTCGAAGTTGGCGTGGACCAGCGTGACCGGCAGCCCGTCGAGCCGCGGCCGGGCGAGGGCGAGCATCGCCGCGTCCTGGTCGAGGCCGATCAGCCGGCCGTCGGGGGCGATCCGCTCGGCGATCAGCCGGGCGTGTCCGCCGGCCCCGACGGTGGCGTCCACCCAGGTCTCCCCGGGCGTCGGGTCGAGCAGCCGGGTCACTTCGGCCGCGAGTACACTCGTGTGCCGCGGCGTCGGGTACGGGGTCATACGCGGTCTGGCGAAGGCGGTCAAGCCGGAGTGGACGGCGGACCGGGAGGTCTGTGCCACATGATACGGCGGCGGACACCCGCACCACCACTTAACCGCCCGTCCACCGCCGGGCGAACGCCTCGACCGCCTCCTCCTGGTCCGGGGTCTCGACCGACCCCGGCCGCAGGTGCCGTATCCGGTCGATGGCCGCGCGGGCGGTCAGCCCCGTGGTGACGAGGTACGCGGCCAGGATGGTGCCGGTCCGGCCCTTGCCACCGGTACAGTGGACGGCCACCCCCATCCCGGACTGGTGGGCGCGGGCGATGGCGTCCAGGCACAGGTCGATCTGCCGGTCGGTCGGGGCGGTGAAGTCCACGACCGGGACGTGAATGCCCATCAGCCCGGCGTCGTTGATCCAGCGGCGCGACGGCGGCTCCTCGCTGAGCGACAGGAGCACGTCCAGGCCGTGGCGCCGTAGCCACGCCAGGTCGTCGGCCGACTCCGGCATCGCCAGCGCCGCCAAGAGCGGCTGATCGATCCACGTGAAGCCCGGCGGCATGGCGACCTCGGCACAAGCCCCCGGCAAGTCGCGGGTCGAGAAGGCGTTCACCACAAAGGCACAAAGATCACACAAAGGGAACACAAAGAAGAGAGAAGAACAGCCCTGCCTTTCTTTGTGTGTCTTTGTGTGATCTTT
>DASSAT010000460.1:0-5337 GCA_035699305.1 Fimbriiglobus sp.
AAGCCACGAAGTCGAAACCAGATGCGGCGGCTGACTAGCAGTGGAAAGGCGTGGCTTGCCCAGCAATCGAACTGACGGGAGCGACGTTCACCCCGCTCTCTGCACGACCACGAACCACGCCTTCGGCCCGCCCTCGCTGAAGCTGATGTCCGTCAGGTCGGGATGGACATCGAACCGGGTCGGTTCGACGGACTCGATCACCCAGCCCCCGGCGAAGGCGTCCTCGATCTCCTTCCGGGACACCCGCCTCGGCCCCTGCTCGCCCGGCTCGGCGTCCGAGAAGCAGAGCAGGAACAGCCGACCGCCCGGCTTCAGGACTGAGGCCAGCCCCTCGACGTAGCGGCGGCGATCCTCGTCGCCGAAGACGTGGAACAGCCCGCTGTCGATCACGCTATCGAAGACTTCGGGCAGTTCCTTCAGGGCCAGGGCGTCCATCACCAGGAACGTAGCGGTCAGCCCCCGCTCGGCTGCCTTCGTCTTCGCCCGCTGGATCGGCTCGGCGAGGAAGTCGATGCCCTTGACCTTTTGTCCCCGACTGGCGAAGAACAGGGCGTTCTCGCCGGTGCCGCACCCGGAATCGAGGATCGACCCGGTGATCCGGTCGGCCACGTCGAGGAACACCTTCTGCGGCTTGCCGATCTCCCACCGGGGTTGCCCGGCGTAGATGTTCTCGAAACTGCTGCGGCCGTGTACGGGCATGGTCGTCCCTCCGCTTACTTCGTCTTCACCGCACCGAAGGCGGCAAAGCAGACGTTCTTGTGCAGGACTTCGACCTGGGCAAACCCGACGTGACGCAACAGATCGAGTTGGTACAGCAGCGGGCGGGGCGTGTCCTCCTTCTCGACGTAGGCGAACACATGGTCCCGGTACGCTTCGTCCTTGAGCCGGGTCAGGTACTCGCCGTAGCGACGACGCATCAGTTGCTCGACCGCCGGGATCGAACTCTCCACCAGATCGAAGACCCACACCGAGCCGCCGGGACGCAGCGCCCGATGGAACGCCGTAAAGACCCGCCGCCACTCCTCGTCGGTTCGCAGGTGGTGCAACACCGCAGCGGCCAGCACGATGTCGAACTGCCCGTCAGGAAGTTCCACTTCTCGGATGTCACCCTGGATCGTCGTGATGCGTCCGGCGGTCGCCCGGCCGATCCGCTCCACGGCCCGGTCGAGCATCGGCTGGCTCAGGTCGATCAAGGTGGCGTCCAGGTTCGGCAGTCGCTCCAAGAGCTTGAGGGTGTAGTTGCCAGCCCCGCAGCCCACGTCGAGGACGTGCCGGGCGTGGGGCGTCGTGGCCGCAGCCGCTTCGGCGACGAGGGCCATTGCGAGCGGGGCATCGACCGTGGCCGACTGGCCGGTTTCCAGGTCGGAGAACCGCTCCACATCGGCGTCGAATCGCTGCCGGATTTCATCGAACGTTGATTTCATCGTCGTCACCCTCGACTACCGCCCTGTCCGCCTTCGGGTCGTGGTGGACCCGGTGCGGCTGCCGAGAGTCACTTCTGCGGCAGCGTCCGCACGAACTTCGTCGCCCGCTCGATCCACGCCTTCAACTGGTCGTCGCCCTCGACCCCTTCCGGCTCGACCAGCACCCAATTCCGCATCGGCCTGCCGGTGATGTCGAACACCTTGACGCGAGGCTCCCGCAGTGCCGCCTCGCCCTCATCGGGGCCGAGGCGGGCGATGAGCGAGTCCTTCCAGACTCCGACGAGCAGGTTGCCGTTGAGCAGGAAGCAGATGCCGCCGAACATCTTCTTCTCGTCGATGTTCTTGCGGCGGGCCAAAGTGTCACGGATGCGAGCGGCGAGGGATTCGTCAAACGCCATCGGGCCTACTCCTTCGCCTGGAGGCAGTTCGGGCAGTACCACGGAGCCGGGGTGAAGACCGGCCTCGGACTTCGTTTCCGACACTTGGCACAGAGGTAGCGTTTGCCCCGAGGGGCGGTCTTCGGGCGCACCCGCTTCCCGGACGTGTCACGCTTCTCGCCCATCCGTGTCCCTACTTGATGATGTGCCCACAGTCTTTTTACTCACGGTGACGACGCCGGGGTGCCGCAACTTCGCCGCCCGCCGCGCTTCGGCTACAAGTTCGTCGGTGGAGTGCGTCGGGCGAGGAACTTTGACAGCAACCAGCCGGTCAAGTTCCGGGTCGTGGGCATGGTAGACCGCCCCCATCCTGCCCTCGGCGATCAACCCGTCAATGCGGTAGCGGCCCCCGAGCGCCTTCGGAATCGAACGGGGATCAGGAATCGCCTCGCCGCCCTCGCTGGCGTCCGTGACCCAGGCCAACTGCTTGAGTGCGGCGATTCGCTGGGCGACGTCCTCGGCCAGTTCGGGGTGGCCCGCACGCGGATCGGCCACCGGGATGTCCCGGCCGTGCGGGTCATGTCGTCGGTTCACACGCACCGGCATAGCCGACCGGGCCTGTGTGGCTACCCCTTCGGGAGGTCAGTCGGCGGGGTGGCCATCTTCTCGCCGTCGCCAGAGCCGGGGATCGCCGGCATCGCGGCCGGGGGCGGGAACGCGGACTCGGGGATGTCGGCCAGCTTCCCCTTGCGGTCCTTCTGGGCGAGCAGCGAGTACCCCTTCGGCTTGCCGTCCGCCCCGTACTCGAACCGGCCCCAGTAGACCTGCGAGACCGGGTTGTAGTAGTACACATACCGCGGCTGGCTCGGGTAGTAGATGACGTAGTGGTAGCTGTACGTCGTGGCGACCGGCGTCGGGTAGTAGTAGTAGGTCCGGTAGTAGTACTGGGTGGTCGTGTAGTAGCTCCAGGTTGAGTAGTACTGCCGGTAATAGCGGGCCGCTTGTGCGTCGCCGGCCTCAGCCAACAGCACCGCCCCCGTCGCCAGCGCCAGCGCGATCCGGCCGATCTTCGGTAACATCGTCGCACCTCGTGAGAGTGGTTCGCCGGTCCCCGCCGGCGTCGGACGTTGTTACGGGCCGGCCGCGGAAAAGCTTTCCCCGAAAAACCGAAATCCTCCCGGCTTGGTGTTGTACCGGATCGCACTGGTTCCTCGTCTTTCTCCCCTCTCCCCGCTGGGGAGAGGGGAGAAAGAAAGGGTAAGGTTCCTGCCCCGTGTGGCGTACTGAAAGCTGAATCGCCCGATGCCCTCAGCCCCGGTCCTGCGATGAGCCGCCTCGCCCCGCTGATCCTCACGCTGCTCGCCGCCGGTCCGGCGTCCGCGGCCGACGACCTCGCCGCCCGGGCCAAGGAGGTCTTCCGCGGCCGCTGCGCCGAGTGCCACAGCGGGACCAAGGCCCGCGCCGGGGTAAACGTCCTCGACCGCGACAGGCTGATCGCCAAGGAGAAGGTCGTCCCCGGCAAGCCGGACGACTCGCCTGTCTATCAGCTCATCAGCGCGACGGACGAGTCGGCCATGCCGCCGAAGGGCCGGCCGCCGCTCACCGCCGAGCAGATCGAGGCGGTCCGCAAGTGGATCGCGGCCGGCGCCCCGCCGTTCCCCGCGGACACCCCGCCGCCGTCGGAACCGGCGAAGGACAAGCCGCTCAAGGATGTCGCCGGGGTGGACTACGTGCTCAAGAAGATCCTCGCACACGTCCGCACTGTCCCGGCGGGCGACCGGGCGTTCCTGCGGTTCTTCTCGATCAACCACGTTCTCACCGCCGGGGCCACCCCCGACCGGCTCGCCGACCACCGGCACGCCCTGACCAAGGCGATCAACCATCTGTCCCGGGAACCGCGACTGGTCCGCCCGCAGTCGATCGACGCCCCGGCCGACACGGTGCTCGTCGTGGACATCCGCGAGCTGGGCTGGCACCGCAAGCCGTTCCAGGCCGTCGCTGGTGACAAGAAGACCCCGGGAAGCCTGACCGTGTTCGACCTCGCCCTGCTGGAGTACCCGTATGCGATCGCTTACGAGGACTCGGAGACGTTCGACCGGCTCGCCGAGGAGTTCCTCGCCCCGGCCGGGCAGGTCCGGCCGATCCCGTACCTGCGGGCCGACTGGTTCTGCAGCGTCGTCACCCTGCCACCGCTGTACGAGGACTTCCTGCAACTGCCGTTCACCGTGACCGAACTGGAGAAGGAACTCGGGGTGGACGCCGGCTTCAACCTGGAGAACCGGACGGCGAGGCGGGCCGGGATGACCGTGTCCGGGGTGAGCCGGAACAACCGGGTGGTGGAACGGCACCCGAGCCGGCACGGGATGTACTGGAAGAGCTTCGACTTCCGAACCAGCAAGGGGCCGGAGAACGTGCTCAAGGATCCGGTCACATTCCAGGCCAGCGGTGGGGAGATGATCTTCCGGCTGCCCAACGGGCTGCAAGGGTACTACGTGGCCGACGGCCGCGGGCAGCGGCTCGACGCCGCCCCGACCGAGATCGTGGTGGACAAGTTCGCGGCCGACAAGACCGTCCGCACCGGGCTGGGGTGCATCCGCTGCCACGACCAGGGAATCAAGGAGTTCGCCGACACGATCCGCCCGGCGGTAGAGGTGCTGCCGGGCAAGCCGGGGTTCGACCGGCAGCGGACCCTCGACCTGTACCCGCCACAGGCCGACCTGGACGCGCTGATGAAGGACGACCGGGAAGTGTTCCAGTCTGCGATGCGGCGGCTACTCGTCGAGTCGTCGGCTCGGGAGCCGTTGATCCCGGTGACGACGGGCTACCTGGACGACCCGCTCTCCGCTAGTGCGGCGGCCGCCGAGTTGGGGCTGGCCGACGGGTCGAAGCTGACTGCCGCCTACCGGACGCCGCAGTTCGCCGGGCTGGGGCTGACCCCGCTGGCGTCCGGCGGCGTGATCCGCCGCGACGCCTGGGAAGACAACTACGACCAGGCCGTCCGCGGCCTGGGTCTCGGCACGCCGTTCGCCCCGGTGGACGGCGTACTGCGGCGGGACCATCCGGCCGGCGCTCTCGGGGCGGAGGTCGAGCTGAAGACGAACAAGCCGAACAACCTGTTCGAGCCGGGCGACGAGCTGGTGGTGACCGTCACCAACAAGTCGCTCAAGCCGATCCATGCGGAGCTGATCGGGACCGGCACGCGCGGGGAGAAGGTGTTGCTCACCCCGAAGCCGGTCGTGATCGAGCCGGGGAAGTCGTTCCGGTTCCCGCCGGCCGGCGGCGAGGTGGTCAAGGTCCGGGGGAGCCTCGGCAAAGAGCAGGTCACGCTGTTCGCCAGCCACGACCCGCTCCCGACGGCCGAGCTGCTCAAGGGCAACGGCGTGACGGACCGGGTAGTCCACCGGTTCTACAAGCTCACGACCGCGGGCGGCCGGGCCAAGCTGAGCGCCGACGCCGACGACGTGCTCAAGAAGACGATCGAGATCGAAACCCGCTGAGACTTTGTAGGGTGGGTCGAGTCTTCGAGGCCCACCGTG
>DASSAT010000461.1:0-2205 GCA_035699305.1 Fimbriiglobus sp.
CGGGGAGGGGGTTGGGGGGAGGGGTTAAAACGTCCGACGCTCGGGGTTCGCCTACTTCTTGATTTCGTAAATCGGCTCGTCCCCGGTCGGTCGCGGCACGTCCGGGTAGAGGACGAACGGCCCGGTGGTGAGCCACTTCGTCCCGAGGACGTTGTTGACGATCGTCCAGGTACCGTGGATGCACCCCTCGCCGTCCGGGCCACCCTCGTAGAGCACCATGTGCCGGCCGAGGTACTGCTTGACCATCCGCACCCGGCCGGTCGTCTCGTCGTACTCGCCGGCGCAGGTGAACCGCCCGACCACGTCCCGGCCGTGGCCGGTCACGTCGCCGACGCGGAAGTGCAACTCGAACGCCTCCATCGGCTGCCGGCCGTACCCCTCCTGCTCCCAGAACCCGCGCCATGTCCCCGAGACGAACATCTCTGTCGTTCCAAGTTTCAGAGTTTCAGGTTTCAGGCAACGCAGACGCCACTCGATTGTACTTCGATCAATCCCCCTCCGGTCTTGGAACTGTTGGAACTTGGAACTTGGAACCGGAACTGTATGGTGCCCTCATGCCCACCGCGGGGATGATGCCCTACGTCTGGATGCTGTCCGGGTGCTTCTGGTTCAGCCTGATGGCCCTGCTGGCCCACTCGGTCGGCCCGGACAAGTGCGACTGGCAGGTCGTCGCCCTCGCCCGTAGCGGGCTGGCCACCCTGTTCGCACTCGTCACCGCGGTCGCCACCGGCGCCCGGCTGGTCTTCTTCCGCCCCGGCATCCTTTGGGTCCGCAGCGTGGCCGGCAGCTGTAGCATGGTCGCTACTTTTTACGCCCTCACGCACCTGCCGGCGTCCGAGGTGCTGACCCTGACCAACACCTTCCCGGTGTGGGTGGCGGTGTTGGCCTGGCCGATGGCGGGGGAGCGGCCGACGGCCGGGGTGGCGGCGGCGGTCGGCTCCGCGGTCGCCGGGGTCGCTCTGACGCAGAAGCCTCACCTGGGCGGGTTCCCGCTGGCCGCGTGGGCGGCCCTGGTCGCGTCGCTGCTGACCGCCGTCGCCATGCTCGGGCTGAACCGGCTGCGGGGGGTGTCGTCGCTGGGCATCGTCGTCCACTTCTCGGCCGTCGCGACGCTCTTCTGCGGGGCGGCGTACTTCGTCTTCGACCGCCACGTCGGCCTCGGCCGGGCGGCCGACGGAGAGGTGCTCTGGCGGCTGCTCGGGGTCGGGGCGACGGCCACGGTCGGGCAGGTGTTCCTGACGCTGGCGTTCAGCCGCGGGACGGCGACCAAGGTGGCGATCGTCGGGCTGTCGCAGGTGGTGATGGTAATGGCGTTCGAGGCGGCCGCCGGGTGGAATCGCTTCGACGCATCGGAACTCCTCGGCACGGCCCTGGTGCTCGGCCCGACCGCGTGGCTGATGGCCCGGGCGCGGAAGCGGCCCGCGGAACGCAAGGGCGGGGCCGTCGTCGAAGAGGTGGCGATCGAGTAAACTCTCTTTCTCCCCTCTCCCCGCTGGGGAGAGGGCCGGGGGTGAGGGGACGACCCCCGCGATTTGCCGGTGAGGTCGTCGGGCGGGTGATGCTCCCACCCCTCACCCCTAACCCCTCTCCCCAGCGAGGAGAGGGGGACAAGACTACGACACCCCATGTCCACCGTCCCGACCGAACCTGCCGCCGACGCCCCGCTGCTGTCGTCGGACTTCCTCCGCCGGCTGGAGGCGCTGGAACTCGTCTCGAAAAAAGTCCTCGCCGGGCGGATGAAGGGCGACCGGCTCAGTAAGCGCAAGGGCCGCGGCTCCGAGTTCGCCGACTTCCGACCTTACTCAGTGGGCGACGACCTGCGGTTCCTCGACTGGAACCTGTTCGGCCGGCTGGAGAAGCTGTTCCTGCGGCTGTTCCTCGAAGAGGAGGACCTGCACGTCTACCTGCTGGTGGACAACAGCCGGTCGATGGACTTCGGCAATCCGACGAAGCTGCGCTACGCCCAGCAGGTGGCGGCGGCGCTGGGGTTCGTCGGGCTGGTGAACATGGACCGGGTGACAATCGAGGCGGTCGGCTCGAAAGAATTGGTTCGCTCCCCGGTCTACCGCGGCCGGGCGAGCCTGTGGCGGATGATGAAGTTCCTCGACGGGGTCCGGCCGGGCGATGGTGGCGACTTCAACCGATCGCTGCGCTCCTTCACCGTGCGGGCGACGGGGCAGGGGGTGGCGGTGGTCTTGAGCGACT
>DASSAT010000462.1:0-13624 GCA_035699305.1 Fimbriiglobus sp.
TCATGTTCGCCCATGTTACCGTGTTGCGGTTGGGTCCTCTCGTTCCCAAGCTCTGCATGGGAACGCAGTCCGCGAAGCTCCGCTTCGCGTGCTCCGCCGGGCGGTGGCTTGAACTGCTGACCCGAGACTTCCCTCCCGGTCAGACCCGACAAGCGGAGCTTGGCGAACTGCGTTCCCAAGCAGAGCTTGGGAACGAGAGGACCCAACCGCAACACGGTAACATGGGCGAACATGACGAGGAGGAACGCGGATGGGATTACCAGCGAAGGTCTGGCTACTGCGGCACGCGGAGACGAGCACCCCGGCCGTCTTCCACGGGGCCGAGTCGGACGTGGGGCTGAGCGAGTTGGGCCGACGGCAGGCGCGGGCCGGGGCGGAGTGGTTCCGCGACCTCGGCCCGACGGCGGTCATCTCCTCGGGGATGCGGCGGGCGGCGGACACCGCCGCGCCGATCGCCGCCTTGTGTGGGGTGCCGCACCTGATCGAACCGGGGCTGCACGAGCGGCGGGTCGGGCAACTCTGCGGGCTGTCCTTCTCCATGACTGACGGACCCTGGGCCGAGACCATCCGCGAGTGGGCGGCCGGGAACTCCGCCTACACCTCCCACGGCGCCGAGTCCTACGACGACGTGGCGGCTCGCGTCCTGGCGGCCTGGGAGCGGGTCATCGCCGCTCATCCCGGCGGGCGGGTGGTCGTGGTCGCGCATGGTGTCGTCTGCAAAGTCCTTCTGCTTTCTCTGCTCGCCGGGTGGGACCACACAGGCTGGATAAGGATCGGCCGGGTGGCGAACCTGGCGGTGAGCGAACTCGTACCGGACGGGACCAGCTGGCGGGCCGAACGGCTGCTGGAAGTTCCCGCTCCAGTGGCCGCGCTGACCGGCGGCCGGCCGACCGAAGTCGGGGGAACGGAAACCCGCTCCGAAGCGTGACGCGGAACTTGAGCGGAACTCGCCCATAAGGGCAGGGGAACCCGTTCGCCGGAACGGATGAAGTGGCACAACTGGCGCGTCCGATACCTCTCACGTCAGTCGGCACGGACGACCCGTCCGCCCCGGACCGGATGCCCAGCAGAGGGGAGCCGCTTCATGACCGGCCAAGAGACGCTGACGCCGACGAGCGACATCGAGGCGCTGCGGCAGCAGTTGCTCCAGGCTCAGCGGCTCAGCAGCGTCGGCGAGTTGGCGTCCAGCGTGGCCCACGAGTTCAACAACATCCTGACGACGATCATCAACTACGCCAAGATGGGAGTGAAAGGCCAGTCGGCAGCGGCCCAGGCGCAGGCGTTCGAGAAGGTCCTCCGCGGCGGCCAGCGGGCGGCGGCCATCGTCAACAGCATGCTCGGGTTCGCCCGCAACCATACCTCCCGCCGCGAGCCGACCGACGTCGTCCATCTCGTCGAGGAGGTGCTGCTGCTGACCGAGAAGGACCTCAGCAAACACCGCGTCCAAGTGGAGAAGCGGTTCCACGGCCGGCCGACGGCGGTGGTCGTGCCCGGCCAGATCGAGCAAATCCTGGTCAACCTGGTCATCAACGCCCGGCAGGCGATGCCCGACGGCGGCCGGCTCCGCATTGAAGTGCGGGAGAACCTGTCGGGGGACACCGTCGAGGTCAAGATCGCGGACACCGGGGTCGGCATCGCCCCGGAGGACCTGCGGCGGATCTTCGAGCCGTTCTTCACGACCAAGCGGCCCGACGAGTGCGGCCGCGGCGGCACCGGCCTGGGCCTGTCGGTCTGCCGGCAGATCATCGAACAGCACCACGGCCGCATCCGCGTCGAGAGCGTCGTCGGCAAGGGGTCCACGTTCGTGGTCAAGCTGCCGAAGCGGCTCGCGGAATAAATCCCAAATACCAAGCACCAAATCCCAAAGAAGATTGCCTATCTTCTTTGGGATTTGGTGCTTAGTATTTGGGATTTACCGCGAAGCGGTCAGCGGCACATGCCCTGCTGAATCTTCCGCAGGATGACCTGCTCGAACGCGAAGTCGCGGCCGGCGGGGATCCAGGTGCGGTCGGCGGGGGCGATGGGCGCGGCCAACTCGACCTGGCGGTCCACCGTCGGCATCTCGCGGAACGACGCCCCGCCGCCGGTGGCGGCGGTCGGCTGGGCCAGGTCTTCCAACTCCTTGTGCACCTCGACGTAGACGCGATACCCGCCCCGCTCGCCAGCGGTGATGCGCGCGACCGCGTAGTGCCGGATCGTCTGGAACGTGGCCAGCAGCCGCTCCCGCGGGTCCGGGGTGCCCGGCTTCCACGGCTGCTCGTAGCCGGCGGCGATCCGCTGCAGCGTCCGCACCTCGCCGGAGTACCGCGACCCGGGGATGACGTCGAAGTAGTCGTCCAGCGCGTCGAGGACGCGGTCGTACACCACGGCGTAGCTGGCCGGCGTCGGCACGCCCGGCGCGACCACGATCGGGTTCTCCACGTCCCCGGCCGCCGGCGCGACGAGGACGGGGTTCTCGACCGGCGGCACGGCGTAACAGCCCGTGAACCCGACCGCGAGCACCCACCCGGCCCGAACCACCGTTCGCATGGACCGCCCCCCTCTGCCGACGCCCCCGCGACCCGTCCGGTCGCGGCGGACGCTATGCCAACCCGCCGGGGGGCCTGTCAAGCGGGGTCCGGCCGGGACGGGGGAGAGCCAGCCCGATGGCGGAAGCCGCGTAACAAACGGTGGCCCGGCGGTCCGGGGAGGCCGTAAGATACGGGGGACTGGACGGTCCCTTGCGGAGCCAGACATGACCCCCCGCCGATCGCCGCTCCTCGGTCTCGCCGCCCTCCTGCTCGCCTCGGCCGCCGTGCTCGCCCAGCCAGCAGTACCTCCCCCGGGTCTTCCCAGGTCAGCTCCTATCACGGCGCCGAAGCTGACGAAGCCGGTCGATCCGGCGACCGCCGACAGCAAGGCGCTGGACGCGGCCAGCCTCAAGGCGGACGACCCGAAGGGGCTGCTCGACTACCTGCGGCAGCGGACCCTCAGCGACGCCGACCTGTCGAAGATTCAGGCGGTGATCAAGCGGCTCGGGTCGGACGACTTCGAGGACCGGCTCAAGGCCGCGGTCGAGGTTGAGCGGTTCGGCCCGGCGGCGGTCGGCCCGTTGCGGTCGGCGGCCACGAGCGACCCCGACTACGAGATCGCTTTCCAGGCCGGGGAGTGTCTCCGGCGGATGGAGAAGGTGCCGCACACCGCCGTGGCCGCGGCCACCGTCCGCGCGCTGGCCCGGTCGAAGCCGCCCGAGACCGCGAAGGTGCTGCTGGCGTTCCTGCCGCTGGCCGACGACAACACCGTCGGCGCCGCCATCCGCGACGCCCTCAAGGCGGTGGCCGTCCGGGGCGGCAAGGCCGAGCCGGCCCTGGTCGCGGCACTGACCGACCCCGTCGCCGAGCGGCGCGCCGCGGCGGCGGTCGCTCTGATCGAAGGCGGCCCGTCGAAGGAGCGCGTCCGCGTCCCGGACGCCTACGCGAAGGTCCGGGCGGCGGCGAAGGCCGAGGCCGACGTCGAGGCCCGCTTTCGGATGCTGTACTCGCTGCTGCGGACCGCCCACGAGCCGGAGGCGGTCGGGCTGCTGATCGACGCCATCCCCGAGTTACCGCGCGGCCGGCTCTGGCAGGCGGAAGACTACCTGCTCCAACTCGCCGGCCAGGCCGCGCCGCGGGTCGTCCTCGGCAAGAGCAAGGAGTCCCTGACCCGCGCCCGCGACGCCTGGAAGAAGTGGTGGACCAAGGCCGAGACCGACACCGACCTCGGGAAATTCGCTTACACCCCGCGGGTGACGGGTAAGACGCTCCTGGTCCTGATGGACTACCGCGGGTACAGCACCGGGGCGGTCGTCGAGCTGGGGCCGGACCTCAAGGAGCGGTGGCGGATCGTCGGGCTAGCCGCCCCGATGGACGCCCAGTACCTGCCGGACGGCACCCTCGCCATCGCCGAGCACAACTCCAACCGGGTCACCATCCGCGACACCGCCGGCCGGACGCTGGCCACCCGGACGATCGGCGGGCAGAACCGCATCTACGGCAACCCGCAGCAGGTGCAGGTGCTCTCGAACGGCAACCTGCTCGTCACCTGTCGCAACGTCATCGTCGAGTTCAAGAAGGGCAAGGACGAGGAGGTCGCCCGGTACGTCCGCAACAACTACGACATCCACGCCGCCTGCCGCCTGCCGGACGGGACGACGCTGGTGCTGTCGCAGAACGGCCCGAACCACGGCATCTTCCTCGACGCGAAGGGCAAGGAACTGCCCGACCGCAAGCTCAAGACCGGCACCCCGTACTACCAGGCGCACATCGCCCGGAGCGGCCCGGACCGGGTGCTGCTGACCGAGCTGAACCAGGTGGTCGAATACGACCTCAAGAAGAACGAGCCGGTCTGGAAGCGTGCGGTCAACCAGCCGCGGTCGGTCCAGCGGTTGCCCAACGGCAACACCCTGGTGGTGGAGGCGAACCCGAACCGGCTGGTCGAGTTCACGCCCGACGGCGAGGAGGTGTGGTCGTACAAGCCGGACGAGATGCAGGTGTTCCGGGCCTACCGGCGCTGACTTTCGTAGGGTGGGTCAAGCCCGGCTTTGCGGGCGCCGACCCACCGGCTTCCAATGTAGTAGGCACACTCCGTGTGCCGTTCTTGCTGAGACGGCACACGGAGTGTGCCTACTACATTGAAAGCCATTGGGTCGGCGCTCGAAGACTCGCTTGACCCACCCTACGAGAAATCCGTTCCCTCCAACCTTCGCTCACCGCGGGGTCGGCACCCAGTCCCGCGTAATCCGGTACACCGCGACCCGCAGTCGTGGATGGTCCCGGCCAATGACCGGGACCACGCCCCCGTAGAGGTTCGGGATCGTCTGCCCCGCGATCCAGTCGTCCCACCACAACTGCCCGACTATCTCGACCGCCTCCGGGTCGAGCCGGAACGTCGCCTCGCCGTGGTACGGCCGGAAGAAACCCGTCTTCTCGTCCGGTGGCACCGGCAGCACGAGCCAGTCCCCGGCGCGCAACTCCGAGTGCCCCGGATCGACCAGCGTCATCCCCAGCCGGTCGGTGTAGTACTGCCAGCCCCAGTGACCCTGCGTCCACACCCGGCCCCCCTTACGGTCGCCGATCATCTCGCTCGCCTGATACGCAAGCTGCCGCTCGGGGAGGGCGTCCCAGGTGTCCAGGGTGAACAGACCGGCCCCCAGTCCGACGGCGTAGACGATGATCCACCGCTCCGGCGTGCGCCCGGGTCGAATGCGACGGATTCGGCTGACTAGCCGGCAAGCGATCAGGCCGAGGACGACGCAGACCGCGATCACCCGGCGGCCCGCGGGGAAGGGCGTGAGGACGAAATAAGCGGCCAGCTCGATCCCCAGCCAGCCGATCAGGAACCACGTCGCCGGGTGGCGCCGGAGCCACCCGAGCGGCCCGCGGTCCGGCCGGAACGCCAGCACCGTGACGGCCGCCGCGAGCGTCGTCAGGACGCACACGCCGAGCGGGTAGAACACCACCGCCGGCAGGTCAAGCCGTGGGGAGCCGGTGGTCCGGCTTTTTAGCAGGACTCCGTTCGAGTACGGGACGAGGCAGACCGCGATCATGCCGAGCGCCGCGACCAGCGCCACGACGGCAACGAACCGCCGGCCGAACCCCACGCCCCGGCCGGCGTACAGCCCCGTGGCGCACGCCAGCCCGCCGAGGAAGCCGAGCAGCGGGTTGACCAGGTCGATCTTCTGCCCGACCCACGCCGACAGCCCGCCGCCGCCGGACTGTTGATCGCGGAGGTGGTACAGGAAGTGACTCACCCCATACTCGCCGACCAGCCACCCCTCCCAGGCCGCGAACATCCCGACCGCGACCGCACCGGCCGCCGCCGCGTACCGGACCCGACGGTGCAGGACGCCGTACCAGAGGAGGGCCGCGGGGACCGTCATCATGGTGTACTTGGTCTGGGTCGCGGCCCCGGCGAGCACGCCCGCGGCGAGCACCAGCCGCCACGACTTCCGGTCGCACCCCCGGACGAAGACGGCGACCGACGCCAGCCCCAGCGCGACCGCCGGCACGTCGAGCATGAAGTTGACCAGCGGCAGCACCGCCGGCGAGAGCGCGATCAGGACGAGGCCGGCCTGCTCCGTGCCCCGCGCGAACCGGCGGAGGAGGGATCGGGCCGCGAAGCACAGCACGAGAGGGAAGGGGAGCAGCCACAGCTTGAGCCGAACGAGGTGTTCGCCGAACAGGGCGACGCCGGCGGCCAGCCAGTACGGCACGACCGGGGGGGCGAGGACTTCCATTGCCGGCTGCGGGTGGCGATACCAGAACAGCTCGAACCCGTAGGGATCGAGCGGCCGGTCGGCGATGTGGCGGGCGAACAGCAGGTACGCGGTGTCGTCCACGACGACCGGCTTGACCGCGTTCAGGATTGTGAGCGCGACCGCCACCGCTGTCGGCCCGGCCCACCAGTTTCGCCGCACTGCGCAAACCCCCATCCCGATACCGGCCGGTGTCCCGACGTTGGGAACTCGTGTTCTCGGGGCGATCAATCGCGTGGTAAACTACTATCACCTCGGCGGCGATCCGTCCCGCCGGGCGAGACGCGAACCGAAAGGCCCCGAGCAGCCGTGCCCCGCGACGCGCCCACGACCGACCTCCCGACCCACGCGCCGGCGGTGCAGGCGTACCTGTGCGGGACGCTCGACTTCGACACAACCCAAGCCCTTCAGCGCCGGCTCGCCTACGAGGTCGGCGGGAACCCGACCTGCGCCGCCGTGGTCGTCTGCGACCACCCGCGGGAGATCACCGTCGGCCGGGAGGGCAGCCGGGCCAACATCCGAACCACACGCTTTCCGGTCCGCTGGGTCGCCCGCGGCGGCGGGGTCGTGCTGCACACACCCGGTCAGGTCGCGTGCTATCCCGTGCTGCCGCTGGACCGGTTGCAACTCACGCCGGCCGATTACGTCGCCGGGCTGTCCGCCATCGTCGGGGATTTACTCACCGGGTTCGGGGTGAAGTCTGAAGTTGAGGGGACCGCCGTGCGGGTCCGCGGCCGACGAGTCGCTCATGTTGGCGTCGCGGTCCGCAACGGGGTCACGTCGTTCGGCCTCGTGCTCAATGTCTGCCCGGACCTGGAACTCTTCCGCGGCATCGACGCGGACGGCGACGCGGCCCCGGTCACGTCACTACAACGGGAGTGTCCGACCCGGGTGCGGGTGCCGGCGGCCCGCCAGCGGTTGCTCGAACTGCTGGCCCGGCGGTTCGACCTCGGCCGGCTATCGGTCTTCCACCATCACCCGACGTTCCTTCCGCGAACACCGCTCCATGCGATCCCTGCCCGTCGTCGATAAGCCGACCCCCCGCCGGCTGCCGGACTGGCTCAGGCGTCCGCTGCCGGCCGGCAACGGCAACTTCTTCACCCAGAACCTGATCCACGACCTGCGGCTGGAGACGGTCTGCGAGGAGGCCCGCTGCCCGAACCGCCCGGAGTGCTGGTCGCGGCGCACCGCGACGATCATGATACTCGGCAATGTCTGCACCCGGCCGTGCGGCTTCTGCTCGGTGGAGAAGGGGCAGCCCATCTCCGTCGAGGATGACGAACCCCAACGGGTCGCCGAGGCCGCGCGCCGGCTCGGCCTACGGCACGTCGTCATCACGTCCGTGACGCGCGACGACCTGCCCGATGGCGGCGCCGAGCACTTCGCCCGCTGCGTCGCGGCCGTGCGCGAGTTGACCGGTGCCGCCATCGAGGTGCTGACCCCGGATTTCCTGGGCAACGTAAACGCGATTGATACCGTGATCGCTGCCGCGCCGGAGGTGTTCAACCACAACCTGGAGACGGTGCCGCGATTGTACCGGAAGGTCCGCGGCCGGGCCGAGTACCGCCGCAGCCTCGATCTGCTCGACCGGGTGAAGCGGACCGCACCGCGGATCGTGACGAAGGCCGGGCTGATGCTCGGCATCGGCGAGACGGTCGGCGAACTGTTCGACGTGCTGGCCGACCTGCGCGCGATCAGCTGCGACGTGCTGACGATGGGCCAGTACCTCGCCCCGACGCTGAAGCACATCCCCGTGGCGCGGTTCGTGCCGCCGGGGGAGTTCGACGAGCTGGAGGCGACGGCGCGGCTGATGGGCTTCCGGCAGGTGGTGGCAGGACCGTTCGTGCGGTCGAGCTACCACGCCGACGAGATGGTCCCGGGACATGGTTAATAGTTCCAAGTTCCAGAGTTCCAAAGTTCACAGCGGATCAAGATTACATTTGAACTTCCAAACTTGGAACTTGGAACTCTGGAACTTGGAACTACTGATGGTGCCGATCACGCTCCCTGAACTCGGCTCACCGCGGCCGGTGCTGAGCCTGTGGTACGTCGCCCCAGGCGAGCGGGTGTATGAGGGGGACCGGGTGGCCGAGGTGCTGATCCCCGGGGCCACCTTCGACGTGCCCGCCCCGACCACGGGGATCGTCGTCGAGCGGCTGGCGCTGCCGAACGATACCCTGTCTACCGGGCAAGTGCTCGGCACCATCGACCCCGACCCGGACGACTTACCATGACCGCGGGTGTCTTCCTGTCGCTGGACGGCCTCGACGGGACCGGGAAGTCCACCCAGGTCCGGTTGCTCGTGGACCAGCTCCGCGAGCGGGGCGTGACCGTGATCGCCTGCGCCGACCCCGGCGGCACTTCGCTCGGGGCGAAGGTCCGCGAACTGCTCCTGTTCGGCCGCGACACCCGCATCGACCCCCGGGCCGAGGCCGCGCTGTTCATGGCGAGCCGAGCACAGTTGGTCGATGAGGTCATCAGCCCAGCCCTGGTCCGCGGCGAGGTGGTCGTCTGCGACCGCTTCCTGCTCTCGACCGTCGTCTATCAGGGGCACGGCCGACATGATGCCGACGGGCTGGACCCTGACGCACTCTGGGAGATCGGCACGGCGTTCACCGGCGGGCTGCTGCCGGACCTGACAGTGGTGTTCGATCTGCCGCCGGACGAGGCGGCGCGTCGGCGCGGCCGCTCCCCGGACCGGATGGAGAGCCGCGATGACGACTACTTCCGGTCGGTGCGGCAGGGCTTCCTGGCCGAGGCGAGACGACTGGAAGACTCCCACGTCGTCCTCGACGCCAGCCCAGCGGCAGATGAAGTTCACTCCGCGGTCTGGGCAGCGGTGACGCCGCTGCTACAGGAACGCGGCCACCTCACTGACGGGTAAGCCGATGGCCTGGGAACGGATTCGCGGCCACGACGCCGCCAGGGACCAACTCCTCGCCGCCCACCGTCGCGGCCGGCTGGCCCATGCGTACCTGTTCGTCGGCGCGCCCGGCGTCGGCAAGCGACTCTTCGCCGTCGAGTTCGCCAAGGCGATGCTCTGCGACCGGCCGCCGGCGCCGCTGACCGCGTGCGACGCCTGCCCGTCGTGTACCCAGGTGGCGGCCGAAACGCACCCGGACTTCTTTACCGTCCGCACGCCTGCGGACAAGCACGACCTGCCGGTCGAAGAGATGCACGAGTTCTGCGGCAAGCTCGCGCTCAAGCCGGCCCGCGGCCCCCGCAAGGTCGGCGTGGTCGAGGATGCCGACGACTTCAACGAGTCGTCGGCCAACTGCTTCCTCAAGACGCTGGAGGAGCCGCCGCCGGGGTCGGTGCTGATCCTGCTCGCCACGTCCGCCGAGCGGCAGTTGCCGACCATCCTCTCCCGCAGTCAGGTGGTGCGGTTCCACCCGCTGTCTGACGCCGAGTTGCGGGAGGTACTGGCGAGCTACGGGGTCAACGACCCGGATCGGGTCGGGCGGCTAGTCCGGCTCGCCAGCGGCAGTCCGGGCCAGGCGCTGGCGCTCAACGACGACGCGCTCTGGGCCTTCCGCGAGACGCTGCTCAACAGCGTCACCGCGGCGAAGCCGGACCCGGTCGGGTTCGCGGCCGTGTGGACGAAGTTCGTCGAGGAGGTGGGCAAGGAGTCCGCGGCCCAGCGCGAGCGCGCGTCGCTGGTCTTACGATTGCTGATGGACGTGCTGCGGTCCGTTCTACGTCTGTCGGTCGGCGCCGGGGACGACATCGACCCGACCGAGCGCGAGAAGCTCCGGCGGTTCGCAGAGCGCACCGGCCCGGACCACCTGGCGGACCTGCTGGAGGCGTGCGCGGAGGCGGACTACCAGATCGACCGCAAGGTGCAGTTGGTGCTCGTGACCGAGTCGCTGGTGGACAAACTCTGCCGCCCACCGGCGACGGTGTGAGCGATCAGGCCCGCGCGAGTTCGAACTACCGTGGACGATCTCTGTCGAAATGCTCGTGATGTGACGGCGCTGTCTTCAGCCTGAAGGGCTGGGAGTTCTCAGCCCAGGGCGCAGCCCTGGGAACGCGCCCCCACCTCCGCAGCCCTGAAAGGGCGGGACAGCGGAGCCGTGTGTCGCCCTTTCAGGGCTTCGGAGCGATTGGCCTCCTCCCCAGGGCGTTGCCCTGGGCTGAGAACTCCCAGCCCTTCGGGCTGAAGACGGTGCCACCCGACGACGAGGGTTTCAACAGAGCACCGTGGACGGCGAACGATTGCGTTCACCTGCCGGGGCCGCAAGTGAGATAGTAAACTCTGGAATGCCAGAATGCGGCCCCGGTCAGGTGCAACGCTTGGTTCGGCGGACCTCGCTCCTCCTGCCTTTACGCGCGCTCGGCAAAACTGAAATCGATACTGGTTAATTCCCGGACGCGCTCGAATTCCTGAACCACCCTGTCAGAATTGGCCGGCCCCACCACGAGACAGGTCAGACGCCCGGTCTTCTGTAGGAGGAACCACTTGTCCTCCCCCGCGAACACCCGCACGCCCCATCTGTTTGGTCCAAGTGGGATTTCGCCGAATCGGTGCTCCAGTTTGGCCCTCTCCTCGGGAGTGGTCGTCTCGGCCACCCCGACATTGCCAACGGAAAACTTCGCGGCGACGATGCCGTGCCAGTAGGCGAGGGTGACGAAGAAGTCGGACAGCCGGTCGTGGTCCCAGACCCAGGCAAGCGGTTCCCGGTTCTCGGCGGCTCGAACCGGCGGATCTTCTAGGACAAGGTCAGCCTCGGCGATGCCCCACAGGACGACTCCTTGGTTCTCGACACCGGACGCCAAGGCTCCGCCCTGAAGACGCCAAGAACACGGTGGCAGCAGCGTCTCCTGGGCCGTGGTGAGCGGCCCGCCCCAGCCGAAGCGGAGTACGAAGTCGCGCAGCACTCGGGGGATGGGCCACCCCAGCCGCGCCTCGACCTGTTCCAGGGCTCGAGCCGGATCGCCCGAGGGACGGGGAACAGGTCCGAACAGGCGCTCGACCGCGCTTTCCAGGTCGGTGATGCTGGCCATTTTGTGGATCCGTTGCCAGCCGCCGAACTCCTGATTCGCTTGCGCCGCCCGGCGCAAGCTAACCCGCTAACGAACCTCACACACTTGTGCGATGCGGCAACACTGTAGCGGACAAAACGAACCGCCACAAGCAATTGCGGCTGCCACGCCCAGAGAGCCGGCTGACGGCCGCGCAACCTAACGCACTAACCCGGACATTGCGCTGGTCCGTCGAGTTCACGTTGACGGGCTTACCTGTCCCAGCGGGCACTCCGCGGCGACCGTTCGCCAACGGCCGACCCACTCGCGGAACGCCTGCTCGTCGGCCTCCGCAGAGCCTCGGACGTCCGCCGCCAGCGCCGCGACCCCGGGCCGCAGACGGTCCGCGACGGCGGCCGGCAGGTAGCACAGCTCGGACTCGACCTGCTCCAGCCGCGCCGCCGCGACGGCCGCGTCCTGCACCCGGCCGAGGAGTTCTTGCGCCTCCTCGACAGCGGGGTACAGCGTTTCCCGAAGCGGCGGGCCGTAGCATGCGGCGAACACCTCCACCGCGTACCGCAGTCGCTTGCCGGTGATGCGGAGTTGGTGCAACTCGTCCGGGGTCGTCGGGTTCGCCTCCACCTCCGTTGCGAACTGCGCGTACAGCTCGCCGAGTATCGCCGCCGCGTACTCTCCGACGATCCGTCGCGGCTCGGCCCCTGCCGGTGTGCGGACCGCGGCAGGGAGCGCCGCACAGAGTTCGTGGATCGCGGGGGCACGGTCGGCGGCCACCACCGCGAGCGTCTCCTGCGCTGCCAGCCGCTTACGCAGTGCGTAGCCGGCCAGGAAGTCGGCCGCGTCCGTTCCCGGGGGTTGCTCCGCCAGCCGCAGAAGGAATACGTCCCAGTCCCGCGCCCCGCCAGCGGTGCAGCGAATGGCCCGCAGCGCGCGCTTCGCCTCGCGTTCGAGCTTCTTCGGCAGGAGGTCGCGGAAGGTCCGCACCGCCGCGGTGGCCCGGCGGGTCGCCACCCGGAGTTGGTGGACGTGCTCGATGTCCTCGGACGCCCGCTCCGCGGCGAGCGGAAGGTAATGCCGCACCGCCGACAGGCGGACCGACAGCACCACGCGCGCCGCCTCGTCGGCCGGTATCTCCGGCGTTAGACCCGTGATCCACTTGCCGTCGGCCATCGGCCCCTCAGCGCCCGTAGAGTTCCCCGACGTGGGCCGCCTCCTCCCGGTCGCGCAGCCAGTCGGCCACCTGCCGCGTCTCGCTGGCGATCTCCTCCACCTGCTCCTTCTCCGCGGCGACCGCGGCCGCCAACTCGTCGGGGACCGGCAGGAACGTGCGGCCGAACTCGTCGCGCAGCCTCTCCGCCAGCCGCGACCGAAACTCCCCGCGGATCGCCGACCACCGCACCGGCAACACCAAGAGGATGACGACGTGCATCAGCACCAGCACGCCGAGGGTCATGTACAGCGGGATCAACATCTGCGACAGGGTCGGCGCTTGTAGATCGACCATAAACAGGTACAGGATCACGATGATCGACCCGACGAGGACCAACTCCGGCAGCACGTTGCCGATCAGCCCGACGGCCCCGCGGACGAATCTCCGCCAGCCCGTCGGCCGGGTCGCCTCGCGCTCGACTTCGGTGAGCGCGTCCACTACCGCCCGGGTGGTCCGCTGCTCCCAGTCGAGCCGGGCCGTCTCCGCGGTGCGGTCGTTCAACAACGCCAACGGGAAGCCGCGCTGGTCGGCCTCCACCAGCAGCCGGTTGACCAGCGCCTTCATCCGTTGAGAAAGCACGCGCTCCCCGGCGACCCGGGCGCAGGACTGCACGAACTCGCCCAGGTCCCACGCCTCCGGCGTCTTGGGGCCGGTGCCGAACTTCGGCGCCAGCGGCACCCGGTCCCGCAGGCTGCTGCCGACGTAGCGGAGCTTCGTCGTCACCCGCAGGTACGCGGCCATCAGCCCGCGGAACCGCTGCTGGCCCTGGACGCTGAAGTGGTGCTCGACCTCGTTCTGGTACGGCTCCAGCGTCCCGACCAGCACGTCCGCCTGGTCGTCGGCCTCCCGATCGAGCACCCGATCCCAGGCCGCTCGCACCTTCTCCGCCTCGGCCGACAGGTCCGGCGGCTTCACCCCGGCGACCGCGTGTTCGGTCTGCGCCAACAGCTGGCCGACGCCGCGGGCCTTCACCGCCTCGATCTCCAACCGTGTCAGCCCGCGCTCCAGCCAGTCGCGCAGCTCCGCGAACTGCTCCCCGGCCGGCAGGTCGGCGGGCCGGTCGCCGTTCGCTTCGACCCACTTCTGCGCGGTCGTACGAAACAGCCGCGGGTTGTCGAAGCCCTCTTCCTTCAGGTCGCGCAGCAGGTCCTCGTCAGGGCGTA
>DASSAT010000463.1:0-3013 GCA_035699305.1 Fimbriiglobus sp.
AGGAGTACCACGTCGGGGCAGCCGGCAAGGACATCTTCCGCTGCTTCGTGCTGCCGACCGGGCTGACCGAGGACAAGTACATCGTCGGCTTCGAGGTCAAGCCGGGCAACCCGCGGGTGGTCCACCACACGCTGAACTTCTGGGACCGGTCCGGCCAGGGCCGCAAGCTCCAGGCGCAGGAGCAGGCCCGCAAGGTGCGGCCGACTGACGAGGACCACGGCCCCGGGTACTCGGTGGCGATGGGCGTCGGCTTCTTCCCCGAGCGGGGCGGCGCGCCATCGTTCGGAGGGTTCGGCGGCTGGGCACCAGGCCAAATGGCGACTCGGCTGCCCAAGGGGACCGGCTACTACCTGCCCAAGGGATCGGACGTCATCATCCAGACGCACTACCACCGGACCGGCAAGCCGGAGTCCGACCGGCTCAAGATCGGCCTGTACTTCGCCAAGAAGCCCGTCGAGAAGGTCTGGCAGTCGCTGGCGATCGGCCCGCGGCCGGAGAACATCCGGCAGGTGCTCGGGCTGGAGCGAAGTCCGCTTCAGATCCCGGCCGGCGAGTCGGCCCACAAGGTCAAGGCGTCGGCGTGGCTCCTGAACGACGCCACCGTCCATGCGGTGATGCCGCACATGCACCTGATCGGCCGGCAGATCAAGGTGTCCATGACGCCGCCCGGCGGCGAGACGATCACTCTCGTGAACGTCCCCGACTGGGACTACAACTGGCAGGAGACGTACTGGTTCAAGACGCCGATCCAGGCGCCCGAGGGGACGCGGATCGACGTGGAGGCGGTCTACGACAACAGCCTGTCAAACCCGAATAACCCGTTCAACCCGCCGCGGACGATCACCTTCGGCGAGCAGACGACCAACGAGATGATGTTCGGGTTCGTCAGCGTCACCCCCGCCAGCGACGGCCGGGTGCGGGTCAGCCGGACGGACCCGAAGGCGTCGAAGTAGGACTGATGCTTTCCTGGGACCGCGGCCGTCTCGGCCGCTCTTGCTTCGCGGGTCAGGAGCCTTGGACGACAGCCAAGCGCCACGACCGGTGAAGCAAGAGCGGCCGAGACGGCCGCGGTCCCAGGGAAGAACGAGAAATCGTGCTAGAATTAGCCAGCCCGATCCGAGGCGCCGGGGTCGCACCCGGCGCCTCGCGTTACCACCCCGAGGAACACCATGACGCGCTGGCTCCTGCCGCTGGCGGCGGTCGTCGGCCTGACGGGACCGCTCGCCGCGGCCGACCCGCCCGAGAGTTACAAGGTCCCGTACCGGCTCACCGACACCAAGCACGTCCTCGTCCGGGCGAAGCTCAACGGCAAGGGGCCGTACAACTTCATCCTCGACACCGGCGCCCCGGCCGTGTTCATCACCAAGAAGCTGGCCACGGCGGTCGGGGTCCGGACCGACGGCAAGGGCTGGGGCACGTTCGACAAGTTCGAGGTCGAGGGCGGGGTGAATGTTGAGGGCGCCCGGACCCGGGTAGAGGACCTGTTCCAGCTCGAAGGGATGAACGGGCTGGGCCTGGCCGGGGTCGAGCTGCATGGGGTCATCGGCTACAACGTGCTGGCGAAGTACCGCATTACCTACGACTTCACCGCCGACAAGCTGACCTGGGTGCCGCTGGACTTCGACCCGCCGGACCCCAAGAGCATCGGCCGCGGCCAGGGCGGGCTGCAAATCCTCGGCCCGATCATGAAGGTGCTCGGCGGGCTGATGGGCATCACCCCGAACTTCGAGGTCCGCGGCCGCGGCTTCCTCGGGATCGAGACGGAGGACCGCAAGGACGGCGTCTACGTCAAGGCGGTGTTGGCCGACAGCCCGGCGGCGAAGGCTGGCCTCCAGTCCGGCGACAAGATCATCGCCGTCGGGCTGAGCGCAGGCGGCCGGCGCAAGCCGCGGATGACCGACATCGACACGCCGCGCGACCTGACCCGGGTGCTGGCTGAGGCGAAGGCCGGCGACGTGGCCCGCGTCGAGGTCCGCCGCGGGGACGCCACTGAGACCGCCACCGTCACGCTCGGGAGGGGGCTGTAACCATGCGAACCGCAACCAAGCTCCTCGCCGTCGTCGCCCTGGTCGCAACCGCGGCCCCCTGCCCCGCCCAGGCGCCCGAGGCGGACGCGAAGCCGGTCGTCGTCCCGTTCAAGCTGCTCCCGTCGCGGCACCTGCTGCTGGACGTGAAGCTCAACGGCAAAGGCCCGTACAAGCTGATCTTCGACACCGGGGCGCCGCTGAACCTGGTCAACCGCCGGGTCGGCAAGGACGCCGGTCTACTCAAGCGGAAGAAGGCCGGCGGCGGGTTCGGGTTCGGCCTGTTCGGCGGCGTCAGCGAGGTGGAGGTGGACAAACTCCAGGTCGGCGGCGTGACCGCGACGGACCTGCCGGCGGTGGTCATGGACCACCCGACCGTGGCGGCGATCTCCGCGGCGTTCGAGGACGAGTACGGCAAGATCGAGGGGATCGTCGGGTTCCCGTTCTTCGCCCGCTACGCCACCACGGTGGACTACCAGAAGAAGCAGTTGGTGCTCAAGCCGACCGGCTACAAGCCGGCCGACTACCTCGGCGACCTGATGCAGCGGCTGATGTCGGCGAGCGAGAAGGGGAACCAGCCGCGGGTGGTCGGCGCGGCCGGGCTGTGGGGCTTCTCGGTGCGGAAGGCCGACGACGACAAGCCGGGCGTCCTCGTGCGAGAGGTGTTCAAGGACAGCCCCGCGGCCAAGGCAGGACTGAAGCCCGGCGACCGGCTGCTGACTCTCGACGGCCGGTGGACCGATTCGACGGGCGATGCGTACCTGGCGGCGAGCCTCGTCAAGCCGGGGCGGACCGCGGCGGTGGTAGTCCTGCGGGACGGCAAGGACATCACGCTGAAGGTGACGCCGACGAAGGGGTATTGACCCTCTGGGACCGCACCTGGACCGAAGAAGAGATTGATCCGCAGATTCCGCAGATTGCACAGATTAAAAGACAAATAAAAACATTCTTATTTGTCTTTTAATCTGTGCAATCTGCGGAATCTGCGG
>DASSAT010000464.1:0-26364 GCA_035699305.1 Fimbriiglobus sp.
ATCGTCGGCAGGGCGACGTACACCCCCTGGCCGCCGGCACGCACCCAACAGTCGGCCACATACCATGCGGCTTCGGTCTTCCCCTCGCCCATCGGGGCCTCGACCACGTAGATGGCGGGGCCGGTGGCGGCCGCGGCCGCCCGTGCGACGGCATCCTGGAGTGGCCGGGGTGGGCGGCCGGCGAGCACGGCCGCGAACAGCCCAGCGAACGGAACCGGGCCGGGGTCGTAGTCGGCCCTCCGGAGCCAGCCGAGCCGGTCGAGGGCCGCGTCGGCACGGTCAAGTGCGCGGCGGTAATACTCGGCGGCGTCGAGCCCGGCGGTGGCCACCTGCGGGCTGCCGACCGGCGGGAAGGACTCGGGGTCCGACCCGACCCAATCGGCCACGGCGGTGAGCCCGGCGAGGGCGGTTAGGGCGGCCCCGGCTTCGGCCGTAGGCCGGGGGACGGGAGCCCGGTCCGCGCCGGTGACCCGGGCCAACTCGGCGAGCACCTCGCCACGGGCCGACCGCCATCGGGTGTCCGCGGCCGAGGCGTCGAGTAACTCCTCGTACTTCTTCCACCCGGTGTAATAGACCCCGTGGTGGCCGCCGACTGCCACGGACAGTTGTTCGGCGAACCCGCGGTCCAGCCGCGGCCACGGCCCCGCGCCCGCCAGCAGCCCGGGGAGAGTCGCGGTGCTGACCTCGCCGTGGTGCCGCTCGTAGCGGTGGAACTGGTACCCGTCGGCCTCGAACCGTGCGCGGAGGCTGGCCGTCTTAGCGGTTCCGCGGTCCTGGAACCCTGGGCTGAGTTTACCCAGGTCGTGGGCCCCGACCCAGAACGCCACCAGGGACGCAGCGTCAGACGGTGGGATGCCGAGTTGGGTGACGACCCTGTCCCGCACCCGCGGGCGGAGGGCAAGTTCCCACAGCCGTCGGGCCACGGCGGCTACGTCGAGAAGGTGACAGAGGACGGGGTGGTAGTTGTCCGGCCAGGTGTGCCCACCAAGTTTGGCCCAGGCTACCCAGCTGGGACCAGCGGTCGTAGGCATGCCGGACTCCACTCAGCGATTAGCGCATGAATCTCGCAGGACCAATCGAAGGTAGATAGTGCGGGCTTTGGTTGCTTCCCCGGTAGGGCCAGCGCATTCGACATCCAAGCTGTCTGCTAATTCGACACAAGTACAGCTTAGAGGCTCTGACAAAACCTCTTGGGAAGCCTGCTTCTCAAGGGTCCGCCGGGGGTTTTGTCAGCACTTCTTAGGTGAACAGGTTCGGGTGTTCGCGGTCCCACGCCGGAAGCCGGTACCCCCTCTTGTCCTTCGGGTTCAACAGCTCGCCGCATGCCGTCAGGTCGGCCAGCGCCTTCGCCACCGTCCCGTAGCCGTGGTCGCGACCGGCCGCCCGGAGAGCCTTCAGCACCTGCTTACGGGTGAGGGGTCGGTCCGCGACCCGCACTACCTCCAGGATGTCCCGCTTGCAGTCGGCCCGCCGGCCGCCCATCCTCATTTGCTTCTCCGCGGCGACCGCCGGCATGACCCGTGAAGCATCCCACACCAGGATGAGACATGCAAGCCGGCCGTCGGCCTCGGTCACCCGCAGCGCCGCCCGGCTCGGGAGGTCGGCCAGGGCCAGTAAGAGGTCCCGGGCCGCACGACTGGCGACGGTTCGGGGGTCGGTCGTCACGTCGGGTCCCCCAGGGCCGGGAACAAACGGGAACACGTTCCGCCCTTGGACTTTCACCAATCCGAGTTTATAGGTTGAGGTGGCGTTAGTGAACATTTAATCACGTCCGGTACCCGGACTGGTGCCCGCATAACCGGAACTGCCGACCGGAGGGCGCCAATGGTGGGTCACCTTGACGCGGACTGCTTTTATGTCTCGGCCGAGAGGGTTCGGCACCCTGACTTGAACGGCAAGCCGGTCGGGGTGCTGGGCAACAACGGGGCGTGCGTCATCGCCAAGAGCTACGAGATGAAGGCCAAGGGGGTGAAGACCGGAACCCCCATCTGGGATGCGAAGGCGCTCTGCCCGGACGGGGTCTACGTCAAGCGCGACTTCCGGTGGTACGAGGTGCTGAGCCGGACGATGCTCGGCATCGTCGGCTCGTTCGCCGAGCGCCTGGAGTACTACAGCATCGACGAGTTCTTCTTCGTAGCCGCGCCGCTCCACCACAGGACCGACCTGCCGCGGACCGCGGTGACCATCCGCGACCACATCCGGGAGGTGGCTGGGCTACCGGTCACCATCGGTGTCGCCCGCACGCGGACGCTGGCCAAGCTGTTCAGTGACACAGCCAAGCCGTTCGGGGCGGTGGCTGTGCTCGACCGCGACCACGAGCGGGAGATGTTGGCCAAGCTGCCGGTGACCGAGATATCGGGAATCGGCGAACAGCGGGCGGCCCGACTCGCTCCTTACGGCATCACGACCTGCCTCGACCTGGCCGACGCCGACGGACGACTCGTGAACCGCCTGCTGACCAAGACCGGGTACGAGATTTGGCTGGAGCTGAACGGCACACCGGTGACCCCCGTCCGTTCCCAGCGACCGCTGCACAAGGTGCTGGCCCGGGGCGGGAGCCTGATGGGTGACGTGGACGACCCGGTGAAGTTGTGGGCATGGTGCGTCCGGCACGTCGAGCGGCTCATTGAGGAGCTTCGCTACCACAACGTCCGGACCAGCGGCCTGGCCGTGGAGGTCTCGTACAAGGATGGCCGCCATGCGGCCGGGCCCGTGCCCTTGAGCTGTCCGACAGACAGGTTCGATTCCCTACTGGATGGGGCCCGCAGCGCCCTCCGCAGGGCCTTCGTCCCCGGAGCGATAGCGACGCACATGCACGTTCTCGCCACCGAGCTGCGTCGCGGGAAGGGTTACCAGTTGTCACTGTTCGAGAAGCCGGACCCGAAGCGGGACGCGGTCGCGACGGCCAAGGCGGCGGTGAACGAGCGGTACGGGCGGTTCAAGGTGCGGAGCGGGGCCACCCTGTATCTGCCGGCGGTGTACGCGGACCCGGCCAACGACTTCGACATCTGTGATGTCCGTGGGAAGGTGTGCTTCTGACCGCCGGGGCGGTCATCCAGCGGGGAGTGGACATGGACCCCCGAAGAGCTGCTCTGCCTCATGGCCCCGCGGGCGGGTCACTTCCGGCTGGAGTCCGGCCACCACGGCGACCTGTGGCTGGACCTCGACCGTGTGTTCGCGCGCCCGGCCGCCCTCGGCCGGTTTGTGGCCGAGCTTGCCCGCCGATTCGTCGGCCACGGGGTCGAGGCCGTCTGTGGGCCGGCAACCGGGGGCGCCTTCCTGGCCCAGATAGTGGCATTCGAGTTGGAGGCGGAGTTCTACTACGCGGAGAGGTACACCTCCCTGCCGGACAGAGTTCGCTACCGCATCCCGGATAGACTCCGGCCCCTGGCTCGCGGCAAGCGGGTGGCGGTGGTGGACGACGCGGTCAACGCCGGGTCCGCCGCCCGCGCGACCGTCGCCGACCTGCGCGCCTGCGGTGCGAAGCCGGTGGCCGTCGGTACGCTGCTCGCCCTTGGTACTGCGGGGCCGGCGTTCGACCTGCCATTCGAGACGCTCACGCGGTTGCGCAGTCAACTGTGGGAGCCGGCGGACTGTCCACTGTGCGCGGCCGGCGTGCCGTTGGATGACGCGTAGCATGTGTACCGCAATCGCACTGGCCGTCGGCGAGTTGCCCGTCACCCTGGCGGAGGGGCTGGCCGACCGGGTCCACACACGGGGCGGGGAGTCGGAGGTGCGGTTCCACTGGCGCGCGGTGCCGGCTCTCCTCGCGGTCTGGTGGGATGGGCGTTTGCAGATAATTCGGTGGGGCAACCGGGACCGACGGGAGCGGAAGCTGCCGCCGACCGGGTGGACGTGGCGGGCGACGGTCGAGGCCGGGCGGTGGGCGCACATGTCGCCCGAGCCGGTGGACGTGCCGGCCACCTACGGGTTCGCCAACGGTGTCTGGTTCCGGGTCCAGCAGGGGATGCGGGGGCTTCTGGTCCGGGACCGCGGCGGCGTTCCCGCTGTATATCTGGTATGCGAGCCGGCGACCCGGTACTACAAGGTCATGACCCGGGCCGAGTGGATGCCGACCTTAATTGGCGAGGTCATCTGACGTGAACTCCGACGCGGTGATGATGGGTCTGAAGGCAGCCGGGTGTGGTCGCTCGCCGAGTGGGCCACGGGCTCCGGCTTCACCACTCATGCACACAGGGGCGGACACCGTGTCACAGTCACCGCCAGGTCCGCGACGATAGCTTGGCTTGTACTGTGGGCCAAGTTGACCGGGCCGAGGCGAATGGTTGCGGGCGTCCCGGCGGGCGGTAGTAGAGCTTCCAGTCTAAATTGGTGGGCTCTTTTTGTTTTGGGAGGGCGAGGCTTCCCGAGCCTCGGCAGGAGCCTCGCCCTCCGAACCCACACGATAAGACTGGAAGTTCTAGTAGGATGAGGCCACCACCACCGGTGTAGGGTGTAGACGACGTAGTCGGCCTGACCGGCTGGTTCGGCGGCATCAGCGCGGCGGGTCGGCCCGGAATGACACGCACCAAAGCCCGTTGTGCCGGGCGAGGTAGACACCGCTGATCGGCTCCGGGAACGGTGAGCGGTCGGTCGGGTCCGGGCGGTCGAGTCGGACCGACGCTAAGTCCCCGTACTCCTTCACCTCCACCACCCGGCCCGGCCCGCAGGCCCCGCCGACCCGGACTCGGCGTTCGACGACCCTCCGGAGGAGGTCATCCTGCCCAAGCCAAACAAGCCCTGGGTGACCCGACAAGTGACGCGGCACATCGACTTTGCCGAGCAGGACGCCAGAAACCGCCGGCTCGGCCGGATGGGCGAGGCGTTCGTCGTCGAGCTGGAAAGGCATCGCCTCGACCGGGCGGGTCGGCCGGACTTGGCGAAGCGGGTCGATTGGGTCAGTGAGACCCTCGGCGACGGGTTGGGCTACGACGTCGAGTCATTCGATGAGGCCGACGACTCCCCGCTCCGCATTGAGGTCAAGACCACCGGGCTGGGGAAGCATCACCCGTTCCTCGTCACCGAGAACGAGATTCGGTGTTCGGAGGACGAGCCGACCCGGTACCACCTGTACCGAGTCTTCGAGTTCTCCTGCGGCCCGTGGGTTTACGTGCTCCAAGGGTCCCTGCGGGAGAGGTGCAGGCTGCAAGCAGTGCTGTACAGGGCCGGGTTCTGACGAATCGCGGAAGGGCCGACCCCCCTTCATTTTCCCAGCAGGACCGTGACACTGTCGCTCTCCAGCCCGGTCGCGGCGACATCCAGCTTGCCGTCCCCATTCAGGTCCGCCAAGGCCAGCCGCCAGCACCCTTTCCCAGCCGCGAATGGAGAGCCTGGCGCCGCTCGGAACGCTCCTCGCCCGTCCCCCGACAGCACCCGAACGGACTCCCCCGCCGCGGCCACCACGTCCGGCTTGCCGTCCTTTTCCACGTCCGCCACGACCACCCCGAAGGCGCGGGCCCCCAACTCCACTCGGGGACCAGGCGCCGGCGCGAACTTGCCCTTGCCATCCCCCACCAGGACCGTCAGCCGAGTGTCGTCGTCGTGGGCGACGACCAAGTCCGGCCTGCCGTCACCGTTCACATCCCCCAGGGCCAAGTAGTAGGGCCGCTCCGCCGTGGGGACGGGGGAGCCTCGGGCCGGCGCGAACCCGCCCTTGCCGTCGGCCAGGAGGACGGTCACACCGCCCTCCCCGGGCTTCGTGTCGGGGTGACAACGTCGACCCTCCCGTCCCCGTTGACGTCCCCGACGGCCGGCGGGTAGGGGCTTGGTCCGACCGCGAACGGCGACGACGGGGCGGGGCGGAAGACACCCTTCCCGTCGCCCAACAGGACGGCGACGTCGTTGTCGTCGCTGTTCACCGTGAGCAGGTCCAGCTTCCCGTCGCCGCTGACATCCCCCAGGACGAGGCCGTGGGTGTGGGGGTGGTCCCCCTGCTTCGCGACGAACGGCGAGCCAGGTGCGGACGCGAACCCGCCCCTGCCGTCGCCGAGCAGGACGGTCACGTTGTAGCTGTCGTGGTCGGCGAGGGCCAGGTCGAGCTTGCCATCGCCGTTGACGTCCCCGAGGCCCAACTCGCCGCCACGGTACTTGAGCGGCGGGCCGGGGGCCGGCCGGAACCTGCCCTTGCGTCCCCCAGCAGCACTGCGAGATGACCCTTGGAGCAGGCGACGACGAGGTCGGGCTTGCCGTCGCGGTTCACGTCACCCGCGACTATGTTCTGGGGCCCGCCGACCACGGTCAGGGGAGAGCCCGCAGCGGGCTCGAACGGGGCCTTGGTGCGACCGGGGCTGCAGCACACGGCCGTCGCCGCGGCCAGCGACCCGAGGAGGACGAACATGTACATCACAACCTCCGGCAAGTCGGGGACGGGCGACCACCTTGTAGGGGTGAGTCTAACCCTCCTCGTTCCTCAAGCAGGTGTTGTTTTTTCTTGTTCCAATCCACTGGTTTGTTGTGTTGCACTGGTAGTTGCCCAATCACGGACTGTCGGCCATTGCTCCCCCGAGGGGAACTCCCTGCTGGAAGGGCGCCGCGCGTGCGACTCCGTCGGCGCGTGCAAGGTTTCGATGGCGGCCACGACCGGTGGCGCTTTGGCGACGGGCGTCGCGGGGTGCGGCGTGTGACTTCTCCTGTTCGCGTTCCTGTCGCTGAGGTACGAGACGGCGCGGGACCAGTTCGGCGTCGTCGAGCCGGCGAGGTCACCCGGCGAGTGGTTGAGCGGACCGTAGCGGCGGTCTGGGGGTGCGTCGCCGTCCTACTCCGCAAAGAAGTGGTATTCGATGGGCGCGGTCACAGGGGTAGGCACTCCATACCGTCGGCCGGGTAGGGCCGCAGCAGCCTCTTCAGTTCGGCGGCCAGTGTCGTTGAGTCGAGCCACACGTCGTAATCGTCTGGTTGCAGAATCACCGGCATCCGGTCGTGGACCGTCACGACCAGTTCGTTCGGCACTCCGGTGATGAAGCAGCACGTCAGTAGCTTCTCGTTACCTTCTCCCCAGCAGTCCCAGAGGCCGGCGAACGCGAAGAGCCGGTCGTCGGTGAACCGGAAGCGGTGTTTGCGCTTCTTCCCGGCGACGGCCCCCCATTCATAAAAGGCATCGGCCGGTACCAGGCACCGGCGGTGCCGGAAGCACTCCCGGAACTCGGGCAGCCGGTCCACCGTCTCGGCCCGGGCGTTGTGCGGCTGGGGCTTCTGGTCTGGGCTGTTGTACCAGTGAGGAACCAGTCCCCACCGCAGCTCGGCCATTCCGCGCTCGGCGCCGTTAAGGCCGATGACGGTGACGGGCTTCTTCGGGAAGATGTTCCGCCGGGGTGGCAGGGGCTTGACACGCACCACCCCGAAGAGCGTGGCGACCTCGTCGGGCCGCTTGGACTGGTCGAATTCGGTACACATGGTGGTGGTATCGGCAGGAGCTTGCGTCGGGCATCACTCCGCGGGCGCGGTGAGCACCCTCCCGGCCGCCGCAAAGTGACACAGGACGGCCCGGTCATCGAGCAGTGTCGCCTTGGCCGCGGCGACCGCCCCCCGGGCCGCCGCCGTCGGGACCGAGAGGACGGCGAGGACGAGGAGGAGGCGGACGCGGTGCAGCCGGCCGTTGTCGGCTTGGGCGAGACGGGATGGGTCAGGGGTGTTCATGGCAGTCTCCGCTGGTCGGGGCGATGGTGGAGTATGTCCCGGGTGCGGCCGGCGAGCCATGTCGGTAGTAAGCGTAAGATATGCAATAATAACGAGTTGAGGCGAATCTGAATTCGGATTATGGCCCAATACCATACCTCTGGGCATCAGATGGGCGGCCGATGGACGTCATCTTCTCCGACCAACCGGTCGTGGTCCGGCACCCGAGCATCTTCCTGGCCGGGCCGACCCCTCGGTCGTCTGACATCTCGTCCTGGCGGCCGGAAGCTCTCGACCTGCTGCGCGGGCTGGGGTTCGCCAGCACGGTCCTCGTCCCCGAACGACGAGACTGGTCAGTGACGTTCGACTACCTGGACCAGGTGGACTGGGAGTACGCCGGGCAGGAGGGGTGCTCGGTCATCGCCTTCTGGGTTCCCCGGCACCCCGAGAGCCTTCAGGGCCTCACGACCAACGTGGAGTTCGGCCGGTACGTCGGGTCGGGCCGGTGCGTCTACGGCCGGCCGGACGGCGCCCCGCACACCCGCTACCTCGACTGGCTCTACGACAAACTCACCGGGCGACGGCCACACGAGACGTTGTCGGCCGCGATGAAGGCCGCGGTCGCGGCGGCGGGTCATCCGACCGGCTGAGCCGGGAGTAGGTCCGTGACTGCCATCACCAATCGAGTCCGCTGGCGCCGGTTTGCCCTGGCCGGTGTTGTACTGGCGGCCGTCCTGTACCTCTTCGGGTACTGGTGGTGGCGGGACCGTTACCCGTACGGCTGGAGCCACTGCTGTGACAAGCAGCTCTCCATGGCCCTGCGCTGGTACGCCGACGAACACGGGGGCGCATTTCCAGCAGGGGGTGGCACACCCGAGGCGTCCCTCGGTCTTCTCTACTCGCAGTACGCCAACCCCAACCTACTAGAGCTTCCAGTCTAAATTGGTGGGCTCTTTTTGGGAGGGCGAGGCTCCTGCCGAGCCGAAGCTTCCCGAACCTCGGCAGGAGCCTCGCCCTCCGAACCCACACGATAAGACTGGAAGCTCTACTACTCCGTGGGAAGACGGTCTCCGAGGAGGCGGTCCGGCGGGCACTGGAGGGCAGCAGGCGGGTGGGGCCGGAGACCTGCGGATGGCACTCCGTCGAGGGGTTGCGGGCGACGGACGAACGCCGGCTGGCGCTGTGCTGGGACATGGCCGGGCTGGGACCAGGCCAGGTGGTGGTGGAACCGGAGGGGAAGTAAACAGCTCGGGAGGGCCAACCGGCTCAGTTTCGTGAGACGGTCCTTGCCACCCCATCAAAGCGGTGGCCACTCGTGGGAAATCCCCTCCAGTTCGATTTCCCGCATCACCTCCGGTGTCAGCCCGAACCGGCGGGCGACCTGCTCCCGGGACCGCGCAACGTCCGTCCCCTTGTCCTGGAGGGCGACGAGGGCGGCGAAGATGACGCGCTTCTTGTCCTCGGGCGGGCTGTCGGTCTTCAGGTCCACCAACGTCTCCAGGTAAGTCGTCCGCGAGGTGCTTCGTGAGCTAGAGGGAGCGCGTTGATGCTCACCGAGGCCGCCCACACGCCCTCTGCCAAACAGTACGCGCCGAGGACGGCGTGGCGGCACCGGATTCTGCACGTTTTCGGGAGGACTCGACGGATTCCGACCGGGACAACCGTGGACGGCTGAGCGCCGTCACCTCCCGACGGTCGTCTCACACGTGCCTGGACACCTGGGATACCAGCAGTTCCCGGACGAGCTGCGCCGACCGGTCGCCCAGGGAATCCTGTGCGCCGAAGTCAGCGAGTCATCCAAACAGGGTGAGACCGGCAACTCGGTCAGGGAGTTGGGGGCTACGTACATACACCAATCCCGCCCCATCCGGCGGCGACCCCGGCCACATGCGGAGGAGGTCGTCCCGAAGCCGCGTCGGGCGGCGAGGACCGGAGGTATGGACCGCGTGACGTTCGAGGACATCCGGCCGCTGTTCGGGCTCCGGCTCGACGCCCCGGAGGTCGCCGCCTTCCTGGCCCGGTACGTCGTCTTCCGGTTGCTCAGGTTCGACCTGCTCTTCCGCCCGCCGGCCGGCTACGAGTGCGGGCGGACCAAGCACCTGCCAGTGCTGGAGTGCGCGTTCCTGTACCGGCAGGGGAGGAGGGGCACGACCAGTTCCCGGTCCCGCCGTTCGGGGGTCGCGTTCGCCGACTCGCGGGACGAGTTGGTCGGCAAGCTCGGGAAACCGTTCACCTCGTCGCTCGCCGTCGGACTCGGGTCGCTGGCGTGGGAGAAGTGGCGCGCGGGCGAGATGGTAATTCACGCCATGTACGACCGCGAGACGATGACCACCCGTGTGTTCACTCTCGGGCCGGAGGCTCAACCCGCCCAGCCACACGGTTGAGCCGACACCGCCGCTCGTTCCTCCATCGCGGTCCGCGGCTCCTGCGCATCCGCTGATGGGCGCTCGCTTCCGACATGCGAAGGGCGACTTCGGGAGTCCCCAGTACCCGAAAGCGGGCGAATCCTCATGCCTCGCCCCAACCCCATTCCCGCGTTCGGGTAATCGGCGGGTTTCCCCACGCTGCCGCCGGGGCGGGACGGGTATGATGAAGACTCCCGGCCGCGGTCAGCTTGCGAGACAGAAGCGCCATGAAGATTCTCCTGTACGTCCGCACCTACCCGGTCAAGGACGCCCCGGTCGCCCTGTCCCTTGTCCCCTTCCCGCTTGGCCCGAGGCACACGTACACGCGCGACGGCACGGTGTACGACGCGGTGAGCCGGGAGATGAGGGTGACCGTCCCGGACGGGTCGGTCCTCGACGCGGACCGGAAGTTGCTTTGCTGGGACGGCGACCAGGGGCCGGTCAAGTCCACGGGGAAGGAGGTCTACGACCTCGTGCGGGCGCACGCCTCGGGGTTCGGGACGGCTCCGTAGCCCCGCCCTCGCCCGGCGGGCCTTCTCCAATCCTGGCCACACCCGACCGGCACGGGCGGCCAGCCGCCTACCACATGCCACATCACTTCCCCATTTGGCGGGAGCTATCCAGAAGCCCTTGGCCAGGGTCACCTCGACCTGGCCCTCGTCGGGGCGACGCTCCGGCTCGCCGGGCGGGACGCCCATGGTAAACTTCCCCAGCGGGTACCAGCAGAGCTGGACCCCGGCGACGGTGCGCTTGTCCCCAGCCTTGGCACCCGCGAACGGTTGTGAACCCGCGGGGGAACCACGACCCGGGTACTTCCCGACTGACGACGGCCCACGCAAGCTGCAGGCAATACTCGCCAGCAGGAGGAGCAGGATGAGGCGGAGCACGGGCATCCCTCCGAACGCCGCGATGGTACCCGGGCCGGGCACCGAGGTCACTTCGTGACCCCCATTTGCCGTTCGAGTTCTCGGAGGCCCAACTCCATGGCCCGGCGGGCGAACTCGGTCCAGCGGCAGTCCTCACCAAACCGGTAATTGTGCGCGGTAGCCAAGGCCCGAAGTCGCCGTGCCACTTCCAATTCGACCCGCAGACATGACCGGGACAGCATGCAATACCCCTTGTGGTTCACAGGGGACATACACCGTCGAAGTCGTGAGCGCGGGCATTCAAGAGATGGATTTGGGATTAAATGGGATTCCAAGCGGATACAGAGGGCATCGGAGGAGGGATTCACCAGGTCTCCCCGCACCAGGCTGGTCGATTCGGGCTGCACGGACACCGGCTGGGACGTTCGCCTTCGGTTAGCCCGACAGGTTCACAACCCGGACGAGGAGGTCAAGCTCGACGTGCCGAAGGTGACCCCCGACGAGCGCCCGGAACACCTCCGGAACGTATGTGCGGCCTTGCTGTCGGCGCCGGCCGCGGATGGCATGGTCTGGGACCTCTACACGATTGCGTGACCAGCGGTCGCGCCGGTTCGCCGACGTATCGGCGGCAAGTTGTGCGTTTCGACGGGCGGCGGCGATGTTTCAGCGGGGGGAACATCGTCCGGTGCCGAATGGGGGATACCGTGAACGCAACCGTCACCAACTGCGCCGCCTGCCGTGGGTTCGCCGAGATGCCGTTCACCTACCGCACGGACGCCGACGGGAATCCCACCGGGGAGGTTCTGTGCCGGGACTGCCACGAGGCGCTGGCCTTCCAGCTGGTGCGGAAGCTCGACCGTCGCGAGACGCCCGGCGGGCGCGACTAGTGGGGTGCCGGATTATCCCGCGGCATCCCCGGTGACTTGCCGGCTCAGACGGGAGTGTCCAGCAGGGGAGGGTTCTTACTGCTTCCCCAGGACCAAATCCACGACCCAACACCCGCGCATGTGCGGCCCCGGCCCGCGGCAGTGGCCCAAGACGCCGGGGTCTTCGCAGCCGGCCTCCTCCAGGGCGTCGGCCAGGATGGGCAACCGGTCGAAGGCGCGGGAGTCGTAGATGGCCTGGGCGAGGGGGACGGCAGTGGAGGTCCGCCACTCCTGTTTGAACCGGGCGGCGGCGGTTGCCTCACTCGTGGTGTCGGCCTGCGCCGTGCGGAGTGGGCTGCCCGCGAACGCCTTGACCACCTCGACCAAAAACGAGGTCAGTCCGGGCTGGGGCCGGGTGAGGGAACAAGTTCCCGTAGATGCACTGTAGGTAGCGGCCGAGGTCGTCCCACACGCTCGGGGCAACGCGCTGAAACCGCGTCACGCACGACGGGAGCGTGGAGCGAGGATGAGTGGTACTCGCCAGCCCGCACCTGCTACCAACCAACTCCCCGGCTCAGAACGGGCACTTCGACTCGTCCGGGTCCGCCTCGTAGGCCCAGATGGCTCGACGCAAAGACAGAGGGGCGGGATAGAACTCCCGGGCCGACTTCTCCTCCTTCACCTTCTCCGCGGCGACCTGCTCCGGGGTCGGCTCGTCGTACCCGTAGTGGGCCTGGCGATGGAAGTGGTTCTCCACCGTCAGGTCGATGAGCCGGGCCAGCAACTCCTCGTAATCCGCATCTCCTTGGCAGTCAACGATTTGCTCCACAGCGACCGAATTTTGTCCGGGAACTGCATCGACGCAAGAAGAGGTACTGGAAAAGGTTATGTGCTGTGTAGAACCAATCCCGACAACATAGGGAAGGACCTTGGCAGAGATGAAGCGGAGAAATCTGTGGGAGGTGTTGGAGGGCTCTTCTTCTTCTATTGGATGTGGATGCTTCTTATCGAGCGCGATTAGCTTGTGGGCTAGCCACTTCATCACCTCATCCTTGAGCGCTTCCGGAGCTTGCTCAAACAGAATGTGCTCATAGCACGTCTTGGGCGGCTGCGGTTTCGACCAGGGTTCGACCTTGACCAGCGGCACCACGCCAAACAGGACGCGATACTCGTGCTCGATTTCCGCCTTGAACCTCGTCACGGTTTCTTCAACGCCCAGGATGGAGTCGTGGACTGATGAGAAGACCGCCTCCGGGTACTCCGCGTGGAGCCGGGCCGTCAGCCGGTCCAGGTAGAGCCAGGACTCGAACCGTTGTAAGAGCTTCGGAAGGCCGCCGCGGCGGAACACCTTCCAGAGCCGCTTGAGGCAGCCGTACACGCTCGGGTACAGCCGCACGAAGGCATTACCAACCTGGCGGGCGACCGGGTCGCGGATGCGGGCCAATTGTTCGGCCCAGCCCTGGTCGTCGGCGACCTCCTCCGGGACGCCGAACGCCCGCGTCATCCAGCCCAACTTCACCAGGATGCGCGGGACGCCCGAGGCGTCCTTGACGTCGTCGTAGAGGCTCCCCTGCTGGCAGTCGGCGATGTACCGGTCCAGCTCGTCGGCGTCCACCTCCGGGAGCTTCGCTGCGGCGGCCTTGAGTTCGTCCGGCAGGTCGTCGGGCAGGTCTCCCTCCTGAGCCATCCACAGGAACAACCCGAATAGCAACGGCTGGGAGCACGCGCAGTCCGCCGCCCAGACCTGCTTCCCGTCCACCCGGACGTACTGGCGCAGCTCCCGGGCCGTGTTGGTCAGCTCGTGGTACGCCCGCTGACCCTTGCCCGACCGCTTGAGGTTCTGACCGAACCCCCGCTCGCGTCCCTCCCGCAGCTCGCCCCGGTCCTCAGGCCAGTTCTCGACGTGGAAGTGCGCCAGGCTCTTGGCCATGGGCCTGAGCAGGTCGTCGCGGTCGATGGCCTTGCGCTGGCGGTTGGCGGCCCGGTCGAGGTTGCGGACAATGTGCCGGTCGTCGATGACGACGGGGACCACCGGGGCGTCCCAGAACCGCGGGGTGAATCGGTACTTCATCGACTCGCCGTCCTCGCCGTCCCGGCCGACCTTGTAGTGGCGGTGCTGGGCGACTACCCCGGCGTCTTCGAGGAGCTTGATGACCCTCGTGCGGTGCTCACAGCCGACGATTTCCGCGAGGACGACCGAGTACAGCGGGACCCAGTCCTCGGACTCGACGGACCGCTTGAACTGCTCCTGCTTGAGAGCGGCCACCACGTACAGGCACTTGGCCAACCAGACCCTCGGCTTCTTCTTCGGCAGGTGGGGGCGGAGGGCTTCTTCGATGCCGGCGGGAGCCGAGAACGTGAAGAGGCTCTTGTTGTGCTTCGTCCGGCGGGGGCCCCGGGTCCGGCTCCCGGTGGGGCGCGCGGAGTCCGTCCGCGAGTGCGTGGTGCTCATGGCAGAATCGTCGGAGCCAACCCGTGCGCGGCGGCCGGGGTGGGGTCCGCTCGTTTACCCTCTCCTCTCGCCGTAGTACCTGGCGAAGACTTGCTCCAGGCCCTCGCGTAGCAACTCGCCCGCACGCACCCGCTCCTGTCGTTCCCATGAAAGGCGGAGGGCCAGCTTGTCGAGGCGGTCATGGTCGGCCATGGACAGGCGAAAGGAAAGCAGCGAATCCATGTCGTTCTCCGAAACGGTGGTCATACTGTGATACCCCGGACCCGCAACCGAATCGCGCGCTGCCATCCTCGATTTCCCGTGCCCGGTCTCCGTGCAGCCCGTGCCTCGCGTTCCGGAACAGTGTTCGGCGGTAACCGCAGTGGCTGCCATCGACCAGATGGCATCCCCTGCCGGATTGGGCCGGCGTCAGCGATGTAGCCCTCGTCGTTGGTGCAGGCGGGCCACCCTTGTCGGCGTGGACTCGTTCCAGTCAGGAATGTGGATGTGGACCAGCGGGTGGCCTGAAGCACGGCCATGGTGATGCCGCAACAATCCCGACACAACGACTATATTGGTGAGCTGTGTGGGCGCAAGCGAAGAGGTGCCCCTCGTCGGGGACGTGGTTCTAAGCCGAGGACAGGAACAGGGGCTTCCCTGCCGGAAGATAAAAGGCCAGCAGGTCAAGCCCGCTGACCCAGTGACCAGGTGAACACTCGGCCTCAATCCGATTCGGCCTCCTCTGAATGGATGGCCGAGGCGGTGGCGGCGAGCACGTCCCGGGCGACCTGAAGCACCTTCGCGACGCCGACCGCTCGGACCTTCTCGGTAGCCCGACAAATAACCTCCAAGGCATCTCGGAGTTGTGTCGCAGCGGAGACCAGCTGCTTGGTCCGCTACATGAAGTCAGGCACAGTACGGCCTTTGACGCAGGAACTTTCCGGCCATGTCCCGCACGTCCTCGCCCGCCGCCGACCGCGACAACAGTTCCTCCGCGGTCAACAACCGGGCCGACCGGGACTCGAACTGCCACCTCGGCACCGTCGCCGCCTGCCGGGCGAGCGCCACCACATCCCTTGTGGTCATCTCTGCGACGACGTAACGGTCGCCCCATATCGTCTCCAGCGCTGCCCCGGCCCGCTCCAGCGGAACAAGCAAGCGGTCGAGCGTCTCCTCCTCCGTCTCGTACCCGACCCAGAGGAGGTCCTCGACGAGGATTGTGTCGAATTCATTCAGTTCGGCCCGCGCCAGTAGCTCATCCAGACCGGAGCGGGAGAACTCAGCGTCTGTCCGGACCTGGACCACCTCGTACCCCTGCTCGCCCGCCCACGCGACCAACCGGTCCTTGACGACCGCGACCGCCTCGTCGGTGGCCGAACGGGCGTAGACGGCCACCCTCCGCTCCCGGGACTTCACCCCCGCGCCGGCTTGCTTGATGAAGGCGCGGGCCGCCTCCCGGACGTTCTTCCCGGCGGACACCCGCCGGAGGAGAGCAGTGGCGTCGGCCAGCTGGGCCTCGACCTCGGCCAATCGGTCGTGGCGCACGAAGACCGCGTCGTACGCCCAGTCCATGACGCGGGGGTGGGGAGCCCCGGGGAGTTCGTAACGCTGGCCCGCGAGGTCTTCCAGGGCGACCCCGGCCTCCTCCAACGGGTGTAGCACGCGGCACCACGTCTGTCCCACCGCGCCGACCGCGACGTCGCTTAGCCTCCGCACCAGGAGCGTACTGAAGCGGTGGGGCGGCTCGACAAGCCGGAGCAGGCCGGGGGCGTCGCCTCGCCCACGCACCGGCCCGACGTCCGATTCCGTGACGGCCACGTCGTACCCGACCTGGTCAGCCCGGGCCTTCAGGAGCTTCTCCACCGCACGCACCTGCTCACGGTTTGCCCCGCGGGCGTAGACCGCCGTGGCGCCTCCCTGGGGCTTCCGAGTAGTCTGAGTCGCCTTCCTCGACTCGACCATCCGGGGGGTGGTGGAGGTTGGCAACCGCTTCAACAGCGCGCCCGCCTGTCGCCGGACATCCTTCCCAGCGGCCGCCTTGGCCGCGAGTGCCGACAACTCCTCCTGCACCCACAGTGGACCGGTACACGCCTCGTAGACGACTGACGCGTGCTCTCCAGAGTTGGCAGGGTGCTTCTCGATGCGGCCCTCGCCCGCCGTTTCAACAGCGACGTCGTGGAGTCCCAACGTTAGGAAGACATCGACGTGAGTTGTCCTGTAGTCCTTGGCCGCGAGCCGGTCGAGCCGCTCGACGAGGAGGACGTCGAACTCCTCCCGCTCGGCCCGCTCCACGAGGTCTGTCAGCCCAGGATGGATTTCTTCGCTGGTCCCCACGTCGGCGGCCGCCGCGACCACCTCGTACCCCTTCTCCGCGGCGAGTGCGAGGAGCCGGTCCTGGGAGTCATTGGCTTGGTCCTTTGTCAATTCCCGGGCATAGACCGCGGCCCTGGTCCTCGTCTCACTCGTCTCGTCGCTCTTTGTCTTGGACTTGCCCATCGAGACGTCCTCTCAAAGTGTGGGGCTCCGTTTAGCTCGGATGCCACCGCCTCGAACTACGGGCCGCCCTTCTGCGTCGGGATTCGGAGCAGTATCGACGGCAGTGGGAGGTGGTCAACTGCAGGCGTCTTATGTGGAACTCTGTCCGTAATGCCCCGAAAGAGGAACGGGAACCTTAGGCCGCGCGGCCGGACCTCGTCGCGCGACACCATTGGCGGACCCCTACATCAGCTTGAGTTGTCTTGGAAGCGAGGCGGCTATCGCCCCTCACTTTGTGGCGTTCGGCTTCTTCGCGCCGAGTTTGCGTCCGACCGCCACCACGAGGACGTCCACAATCGGGTTGGCGTCGAACGCCTGGATTACCTTGCGTTCCTCGGGTGTGAAGTCACCCTCCTCGAAACCCAACAGCGTCAGGGCCTCTTCAAGCATCTTCTTGTGACCATACTCGAGTACGACGGTGTAGCACTTCCGGATGTATGGATACGTGGCCATGGACAACTCTATGCTTGACGGAGCCGGACATCGACTCCACAGGAGTAATCTAACATTGCGCTAGCTCAATGTCAACAGGCTCGCCCGCGAAATCTCCCGGCGGTACACTGGCACAGGACTCGCGCAACGGTAGCGGGAGGGACGGCGTGAACGGCAAGCGCATCAACATCGGGGTGCGGCTCCTCCCGGCAACGGTTGCCGCCCTGGACAGGGCCGGGGAGCGAATGGGCGGGAAGTCCCGAGCGTTCGTCGTCGAGGTGCTGACGGCCCTCTACGCCGGCAAACTGGATGCAGGCACGGTCATCCCCGTGGGGATGGTACCGGCCGACAGCCGGGCCAAGCCTGTCAGCAGAAAGGGCAAGGGCAAGTAGGAGACGACCTCAAGTGTTTCCCGGAATACCACCCAACTCGACCCGGTCCACGAACCCTTAAGACGCAGAACACGACCCATGAACCTCCGATGCTGGACCCGTCCGGCAGAAGATTAAGGGGAGGCTGTCTTGGAGGGCAATGCTCAGGCGGGCCATCTCCCCCATGTCCGACACCACCGCGACCATCCGCGGCTGCAGGTCTGGCCTCGGCGACCTCGACCTGCTTCTCGTTCCCGTAGCTCGCGGAGTTATCTTTCCAGAGGTGGCGCAGACCCCCCGGGCACTTTATTTGTCCCCTTTCGAGGCCAGACGTAGTGGGTCAATACGCGGAGGGTCTTCAGGGACAACAAGCGGGGCATATCTCAACCAGTGACAACTGCCAGTAGTAGTCAGCCCGACAATCGCTGCCGCGCTAGCTCGCGTTGGTAGCACCCGCACGACGTCGTCCGCCCGGCCCGCAGACACCACCGCCGGACGGTCGTACCCGCGCCGCACTGGCACAGGCACTGCACGTTCCGAGACCCCCGGTCGGCAATCACACGGAGTCGCCCAAACACTTCGCCCGCCCGGATAGATTCTCTCATCATTCATCTCTCCCGACCCAGCACTCCTGGGCCTGAAGAGCACATACACCGAGGGGAATCACAACAGCCGTTTTTTGGGAGGTGGCGGACCGAGAGGTCGAACAAGAGTAGACGGGTAGGGACACTCCCCTGCTGGAATGAGACGCGAATCGAGGTGCCAGTTGGGTGTTACGGTCGATGTCGGAGTGGATTACCCTTGGGGGAATCTCATCGACGAGGTTCAGTAGCTCCTGGGAGGTTACCGATGGTGACCGACCGCCCGGGGTCCGATGACCAAACCCGGACCGGGCCGCCTCACCCACCGGACCGAACGGTCACCCCTCCTCAGCCTGCGGGCAACCCGACAGCGACCGACTCGGTCACGCCCCCGCTCATCGCCGCCGACGCAACCCCGGGTGACGAACCGGCCCCTGCCCAGATTGACACGACCCAGGCGGAAGGCAATCCCCAGCCTGGCCCGTCACCGGCGAATCAGGAGGATACGCCTCCGACTCGGGTCGGCCGCTACACCATCCTGCGGGAGGTCGCCCGCGGCGGGGTGGGGGTCGTATACCGAGCACGCGACGAGGAGGTCGGCCGGGAGGTGGCCGTCAAGTTACTTCAGGTCCGCTACCGAAAACAGCCGGCAGCCGTGCGGCGGTTCGTCGAGGAGGCCCGCATCACCGGCCGGCTCCAGCACCCCGGCGTCCCCCCGGTCTTCGAGGTCGGAGAGACCGACGATGGCAGCCCGTTCCTCACGATGAAGCTCATCAAACGGGAGACCCTCGCCGAACTGCTGTCCAACGGACCCGCACACCACCTCATACCGGCGTTCGAGCAGGTCTGCCTCGCGGTCGCCTATGCTCACGACCGCGGGGTCATCCACCGCGACCTGAAACCGTCCAACGTAATGGTCGGGGCCTTCGGCGAAGTCCAGGTCATGGACTGGGGACTCGCCAAGGTTCTGTTCGACCCGGCCCAGACCGAGGTGGGGGAGTCTACGGTGCCGGTCGACCACACAGTCATCGACGACCCCCCGGGCCGATTCGGGCGCGCCGCAGACCCAGGCCGGGAGCGTGCTCGGCACCCCGGCCTTCATGGCTCCGGAGCAGGCGGCTGGTTCGGTCGGGCAGGTCGACCGGCGGTCGGACGTGTTCGGTCTCGGCGGCATCCTCTGCGCCCTACTGACGGGCCAGCCGCCCTTCATGGCCGGAACGGCCGAGTCCACGCGACTGCTGGCCGCTCAGGGGAAAGTGGGAGCCGCCTTCGCCCGGCTTGACGCGAGCGGGGCGGACCCCAGTCTGGCCACCCTGTGCAAGCAGTGGTTGGCTCCCGACCCGGCCGACCGGCCACCGAATGCCGGAGAGGCGGCCCGCGCAGTGGCCGCGTTCCGGACCGCGGCCGAGGAGCGGGCACGGCAGGCTGAGGTCCAGCGGGTGAGGGCTGAGCTGCGGGTAGGCGAGGGCCGCAAACGTCGTCGACTGGCCGCGGCGATGGCAGTAGTCGTCGTCCTCGTCGTCGTCGACCAGGTCGGAGTCCACGTCGTCGTCATCCTCGTCTTCGGACAGGTCGAACCCCTCCTCGTCCTGGATGCAAGCACCGCACAGCTTCCTGCCGTCGTGGTCGGTAAGCCCGCCACCCGCGAACTCGCCGCCGCAGCCTTCACAAACCTGCGTGTCATCCATTGATAATCTCCTGGACTGGAAACAGGCGACCGCCAACCGCAGGGAGAATGTAACCGGTGCCAGCGGGTTAGCAATTATCTCTTCCTTGTCTCTGGTCCGACCTTCCCACGGAATGACGCACCGGCCATGATGACATCGACTGCGACGATGGCACGGGGCACGCGAGCGTGTCAGAATCGTGTCAGAATTCTGGTAGGCCGGGGGAGTTTCGAGTAGCCCAAGGTAAGTCGAACCGCGGGAGTTCCAGGCGATTTGTGATTTCCAAGGGGAACGAAATGGCCTGTCCGAGGTTTAGGAAACCGATGCTCTATCCCCTGAGCTACGGGGGCAAAAACCAATCTCGGGCTGGGACGCCCGACTGTCGATCGAGCCATTCACCCAGTTTACTGGCAATTATACCCCCGGCAGCCCTGGTCACTGGGACAACCGGTCGGCAATCCCGTTGGGACGGGCTACCGCGGCCGGAGGGGGCGTGGCCGTCTGCGCGGCGGGTCGTAGAACCGCCCGTGCCCGGCCGCGGGCGACCCTCACCCACCGAACGCAAGGAGCCGTCCCATGTCGCGTCGCTTGTTCCTATCACTGCTCGGAATCGCCCTGCTCGCCAGCGCCACCGGGTTCGCCGCGGACGGTAAGCCGATCAAGGTGCTTATCATTACCGGCGACCACGGCCACGACTGGAAGGCGACCACCCCGTTCCTCAAGGACGTGCTCGCCGGGGCCGGCATGGCCGTGGACGTGACCGAGACACCGGCGAAGGACCTGACCGCCGCCAACCTGGCCAAGTACGACGTGCTGCTACTCAACTACCGGGACACCAAGAAGGGCGGGCCGGACACCCGCTGGTCGGACGACAACAAGCGGGCGTTCGCCGATGCCGTCCGCGGCGGCACGGGTCTGGTCGTCTACCACCACGCCTCGTCGGCGTTCGTCGGCAACAACGCCCTCGACCGGGAGTTCGAGAAGGTCATCGCTGGCGGCTGGCGGAAGCAGGGCTACCACGGCAAGCGGCACGTGTTCTCGGTGACGATCCGCAAGGCCGACCACCCGATCACGAAGGGCTTGCCGCCCGAGTTCGCCCACCCGAACGACGAGCTGTACCAGAACTCGGTCATCCCCGCGGGCGCGGTGGTGCTGGCGACCGCGTACTCGGACAAGACCAAGGACCCGAAGAACACCGGCAAGCACGAGCCGATGGTCTGGGTGACGACCTACGGCAAGGGCCGGGTTTGCGAGAACGCGCTGGGCCACGACGTACCGGCCATGAAAGGCGCCGGGTTCCAGGCGCTGCTAGTCCGCGGGACCGAGTGGGCGGCCACCGGCGAGGTCCATACCCCGGTGCCGGCCGGGTTGAAGCAGACCGCGAAGTGAGGGCGAGTCGGCGTCGCATAGCCATCCGGCCGCCGGTCGCGTATCCTGGGCCGGCGCAGCCCTCTCCGGACCGATCGTGAGGTGCCCCGTGCGGTTCGTCCTCGCGTCGCTCGCGTGCTGTCTCGCCGTCGTGGCCGCGCCCGGCGGCGACGGCAACCGGCTCGCCTACCTCGACGACCTCGACCCGTACTACCCGCACCGGACGTTCCCCCGGCTGACCACCCCGCAATGGATCGGCGAAGACGGCGTGGACGCGGTCGTTGTCCTGGCCATCGACGACATGCGCGGGCACGAGAAGTGGGAGGCGTACCTGCGGCCGATCCTGGAGCGGCTCAAGACGATCGACGGCCGGGCCGCGGCCAGCATCATGACCTGCCGGATCGACCCCGCGGACCCGCACCTGCAAACGTGGCTCAAGGAGGGGGTGAGCCTGGAGACGCACACGATCGACCACCCCTGCCCGATCCTCCGCAAGGGCGACCTCGCGGCGGCGAAGTCCACCTACGACCGGTGCGTGGACCTGCTCGCCGCGGTGCCCAACAGCAAGCCGATCGCCTTCCGCACCCCCTGCTGCGACTCGCTCAACACCGTCAGCCCCCGGCTGTTCGCCGAGGTGTTCAACAAGACGACGCCGAAGGGGAACTTCCTCCAGCTCGACAGCTCCGTGTTCGTCACCTTCACCGCGGACGACCCGGAGTTGCCGCGGGAGCTGGTGAACACGCCGGACGGCTCCAACCGGTTCCTCAAATACCGTCCTGCCGATCGGACGTTCGTGAACGCCATCGAGGACTACCCGTACCCCTACATCATCGGCCGGCTGTGCTGGGAGTTCCCCTGCGTCACCCCGAGCGACTGGGCGGCTCAACACCTCCACAAGCCGAACAACCCGCTGACGGTTCAAGACTGGTGCGCCGCGCTGGACGCGACGGTGGCGAAGAAGGGCGTCTTCAACCTCGTCTTTCACCCGCACGGCTGGATCAAGAGTGAGCAGGTCGTCGCGCTCATCGACCACGCCCAGAAGAAGCACGGCAAGCGGGTCAAGTTCCTGACCTTCCGCGAGGCGCTGGACAGGCTGAACAAGCACCTGCTCGCCGGGCAGCCGCTCCGCGACCCGACGACCGGGGCCGACAACGGCGTCCGCCTACTCGACGTGAACGGCGACGGGTTCACCGACGTGGTGATCGGCAACGCCGCGGCCCACAAGACGCGCGTCTGGGACCCGAAGAAAGGGAAGTGGGACGAGACCGAGTTCCCCTGCCTTATTGAGCGTGCCCGGTTCGGTGTGATCGACGGCAAGACGGTCGTGATCGCCGGCACACCCGACGGCCCCAGCGGCTGGCGGTTCGACGGCAGCAAGTGGGTCGCGGACGCATCCCTGTCCGCCGGGCTGCCGAAGTCGCTCGGGCCGTTCCGGCTGCTCGATTTCGACGGCGACGGCCGGTGCGAGCTGATCGCCGACGGCGGCCGGGCCGTGTTCGCGGCGGGCAAAGAAGGATGGCAGAAGTTGCCGTTCGCCCTGCCCGACGGCGCGAGCCTGCCCGACTCGCCCGACCGCGACACTGGGCTGCGGTTCGCCGACCTCGACGGCGACGGCAAGCTCGACCTCCTCTTCTCCAACGAGTCCGGGTTCGGCGTCTACCGGTTCGAGTCGATGAAGGCCGGCTGGCGGAAAGTCTCCACCGGCAAACCCGGCGAGCCGAACGCCCTTCCGCCGATCGCCATCAAGGGGGCGAACAACGGCGCCTTCATCCGCGACCGCACCGTCTACTGGCAGAACGAGACCACCGACCTGCTCAAGGACCTGATCGACCGCCGGTCGTTCAACGACCTGCTCTCCGGCGTCGAACCGGGGCCGAAGTCGCCGGAGCAGTCCCGCAAGCTGATGACGGTCCGGCCCGGCTACCGCGTGGAACTGGCCGCCGCCGAACCGCTGGTGCAGGACCCGGTCGCCGTCGAGTGGGGGCCGGACGGCAAGCTGTGGGTCGTCGAGATGGGCGACTACCCACTCGGCACCGACGGCAAGGGCAAGCCCGGCGGGCGGGTGAAGTTCCTCGAAGACACCGACGGCGACGGCCGGTACGACAAGGCCACCGTCTTCCTCGACGGCATCGGCTTCCCGAACGGCGTCCTGCCTTGGCGCAAGGGCGTCCTCGTCACCGCCGCGCCGGACCTCTTCTACGCCGAGGACACCGACGGCGACGGCCGGGCGGACGTGAAGAAAGTGCTCTTCACCGGCTTCGTCGAGGGGAACCAGCAGCACCGGGTCAACGGCCTCGTCGGGGGACTGGACAACTGGGTCTACTGCGCCAACGGCGACAGCGGCGGCAAGGTCAAGTCGGTCCGCACCGGCAAGACGCTCGACATCCGCGGGCGGGACTTCCGCATCAAGCCCGATACCGGGGAGATCGAGCCGACCTCCGGCCAGTCGCAGTACAGCAAGTGCCGCGATGACTGGGGCAACTGGTTCGGCGGCAACAACTCGCTCCCGTTCTGGCACGTCGTCCTTGAGGACCGTTACCTGAAGCGCAACCCGCACCTGGCGGCCCCGGCGGCGATTCATCAGCCGTCGGCCGTCCCCGGGCCGGCGCCGGTGTACCCGACCAGCCGGACCGTCGCCCGGTTCAACGACCTGTGGGCGGCGAACCGGTTCACCTCCGCCTGCGGCATCTGCACCTACCGCGACACCGCCTTCGCGCCGTCGGAGGCGCGAAGCCTCTACGTCTGCGAGCCGGTCCACAACCTGGTCAGCCGCCGGCTGCTGACCGCCGGGGACTTCACTTTCACCGCCCGGCGGGCCGAGGACGAGCGGCACTCGGAGTTCCTGGCGTCGGCCGACGGCTGGTTCCGCCCGGTGCAGGCGAAGACCGGCCCGGACGGGGCGCTGTGGGTCGTGGACATGTACCGGTACGTCATCGAGCACCCGCAGTGGATTCCGCCCGACTGGCAGAAGCGGCTCGACCTGCGGGCCGGCCACGACATGGGCCGCATCTACCGCGTCGTTCGGGAGAGTGGTCCGCTCGCTCCGCGAGCGGATGGCGCAGACCGCTCGCGGAGCGAGCGGACTACATTCCCCCGCCTCGACAAGCTCGACACCGCCGGCCTGGTTGCCGCGCTCGACAGCCCGAGCGGCTGGCAGCGCGACATGGCGCACCGGATGCTCGTCTGGCGGAGCGACAAGGCCGCGGTGCCGCTGCTGGAGAAGCTGGCCCGCAAGTCGCTGAACCCGCTCGCCCGGCTGCACGCCTACTGCGTTCTCGACGGGATGAACGCCCTGACCGCGGAGACGCTGTTGAAGGCGCGCGGGGAGAAGCACCCGCTCGTCGTCCGGCGGTTGATCCGGCTCTGCGAGGGGCGGTTCGGGCAAGCGGCCGAACTCGGCACTTGGGTCGCGTCCCACGTCCGGGACGAGGCGAACGCGCTTCAGGCGGTCTGCTCGCTCGGCGAATGGGACGACCCGCGGGCCGGTGCCGCGATCGGCACGGCGGCCCGGGTATGGGACCGGCAGCCGGTCGTCCTCGCGGCGGCGTTCAGCTCGCTGACGGCGAAGGACTTCCCGGCGGTCGCCGAGGCGGCGCTGGGGCCGGGGTTCGACCGCCCGCCGGGGCCGCGGCTGGTCGAGGGGCTGCTGACCTTCGCCGTCGCCCGGAAGGACGCGAAGACCCTCGCCAAGCTCCTCGGCGCGCTGGCCCGGCCGGAGGGCGGGACGTTCGCCGCCTGGCAGCTCGACGCCCTCGCCGCGCTGCTGGACGCACTGGACCGCCGCAAGACGACGCTCGCCGAGCTGGGGAAGTCCGGCGGTGGGGAACTGCGGACGGTGCTCGACCGGCTCGCCCCCGCGTTCGACCAGGCGCGCAAGACCGCCACCGACCTGAAGGCGGACCCGGCGGCTCGGCTCACCGCCGTCCGGCTGCTCGGCCGCGGGGCCGGCGACCGGACGCTCCTCGCCGACCTGCTTGGCCCGCAGTCCGGGCCGGACTTGCAAGCTGCGGCCGTCGCCGCCATCGCCCGGTCGCCGGACGCCGCGGTGCCCGCGACGCTCCTGCGGCCGTGGAAGGGCTACAGCCCGGCCGTTCGGCCCGCGGTGCTCGCGGCGCTCCTGTCGCGCGACGCCTGGGTGCCGGCCGTCCTCGACGCGGTCGCGGCGAAGCAACTCCCCCCCGCCGAGATCGACGCCGCCGCCCGTCAGCGGCTCTCGACCCACCCGACGGCCGCCGTCCGCGACCGGGCGAGCAAGCTCCTCGCCGGCGGGGCCGACGCGGACCGCGCCCGGGTGGTGACGGCGTACCGCCCGGCCCTCACGAAGCCCGGCGACCCGGAGAAGGGCAAGCAGGTGTTCACCCGGGTGTGCGCCGCCTGCCACAAGCTCGGTGACGCCGGCCACGGCCTCGGCCCGGACCTGACCGCGCTGTCTGACAAGTCGGCGGACTACTTGCTCACCAACGTCCTCGACCCGAACCGGTCGGTTGAGGCCCGATACGTCGGGTACGTCGCCCAGACGGCCGACGGCCGCACCCGGGTCGGGTTCCTGACAGCGGAGACGGCGACCGGCGTCACCCTCGTCGGCGCCGACGGGCAGCCGCAGACGATCCTCCGCGCCGACCTCGACGCGCTGACGAGCACCGGCAAGTCGGCCATGCCGGAGGGGGTCGAGAAGGACGTGACCGTCGGGCAGATGGCCGACCTGCTGGCGTTCCTGCGGTCCGCCCTGCCCGCGGCGAAGCGCAAGGAGTTCGCCGGCAACCGGCCGCACGCGGTCCGCCCAGCCGGCGACGGGTCGCTACGGCTGCCGGCGTCGGCGGCCGAAGTCTACGGCCCGTCGCTGGTGTACGAACCGAAGCACGCCAACCTCGGCTACTGGGGGAGCGCCGACGACCGCGCGATCTGGACCGTGGCGCCGCCGGCGGCCGGCGCCTACGAGGTGTGGATCGACTACGCCTGCCCCGCGGACGCGGCCGGGAACGCCGTCGCCGTCGAAGCTGGCGGGAAGGCGGTCTCCGGCCGGGTCGAGGGCACCGGCGACTGGGACACGTACAAGATGGCGAAGCTCGGCGTCCTGAAGCTCGCCGCCGGGGAGCAGCGGATCACCGCGCGGGCCGTACCGCCGCTCAAGGGATACCTGCTCGACCTGCGCGGCGTCCGCCTCATCCCCGCCCGGTTCGAGTGATACACCTGGCGTTGATTTCTTACTCCCCTCTCCCCGTTGGGGA
>DASSAT010000465.1:0-3403 GCA_035699305.1 Fimbriiglobus sp.
CTTGCCGGTCGGGGTCGCGGAGCCGACGTGCTCGACGCGCGGAGCCTCGCCGGCCGCCTGCACGTTCATCCCGAAGTCGAGCAGGTTCACCAGCACCTGGACGTGCCCCTGCGGCTGCATGTCGCCGCCCATGACGCCGAACACGAACCGCGGCTCGCCGTTCTGTGTGAGCATCGCCGGGATGATGGTGTGGAACGGCCGCTTGCCAGGGGCGACGCAGTTGGCGTGCCCCTCGTCCAGGCAGAACAGGCAGCCGCGGTTCTGGAGGCCGAAGCCCGTCCCCGGGGCGGACAACCCGGACCCGAAGCCCATGTAGTTGCTCTGAATCAGCGACACGCAGTTGCGGTCCTTGTCCACAACACATAGGTACGTCGTCTCCGCCTTGCCGAGTTTCGCGTCGCCGGCCGCCACGTCGTCGGCGGCCTTGTCCGGGTCGATCAGCTTCCGCCGGGCATCGGCGTAGGACTTGCTCACGAGCGTCTCGACGGGGACCTTGGCGAAGGCCGGGTCGGCGTAGTACTTCGCGCGATCGGCGAAGGCGAGCTTCTTCGCCTCGACGAGCAGGTGCCAGTACTCGGGCGACTTCGGCCCGAGCTTCTTGAGGTCGAACGGCTCAAGCAGGTTGAGCATCTGGAGCGCCGCGATCCCCTGGCCCGGCGGCGGCAACTCCCACACCTCGTAGCCGCGGTAGGTCGTCTTGACCGGCTCGGCCCAGGTGGCTTCGTTGTCCGCGAAGTCCTTGAGGGCGAACAGCCCGCCGGCCTTCTCCGAGAAGGCGACGATCTTGCGGGCGATCTCGCCCCGGTAGTAGGCGTCGCGGCCGCCCTCGGCGATCTGGCGGTAGGACGACGCCAGGTACGGGTTCTTGAACAGCTCGCCGACCCGCGGGGCGCGGCGCTTGCCGTGGTCTTCGATCAGGTACGTCTCGGACAGCCCCGGGTCGCGGGCGAGTATGCGCTCGCTCGCCTTCCAGTACCCGGCGATCACCTCCGGCACTGGCACGCCCTCGTCGGCGTAGCGGATGGTCGGGGCTAGAAGTTCCTGGAAGGACATCGTGCCGAACCGCTGCCGCAGCTGGTCCCACCCGCCCACGCAGCCGGGCACCGACCACGACAGCGGGCCGCGGTCAGGGATGAACTTGTAGCCGTTCTCCTTGAACCACTGGCACGACGCCTTGAGCGGAACCCGACCGCTGGCGTTGAGGCCGTAGAGCTTGCGGGTCCTGGCGTCCCAGACGATGGCGTACAGGTCGCCGCCGATGCCGCAGGACATCGGCTCCATCAGCCCGAGGGCGGCGTTGACGGCGATGGCCGCGTCCACGGCGTTGCCGCCCTTCTTGAGCACGTCGAGGCCGATCTGGGCGGCGAGCGGGTGGGCGCACGCGACCATGCCGTTGTTGGCCACGGTGACGGACCGGCCGGCGTGGAACGCGGCCCGCGGCAGGCGGTCGTCGGCGAACCCGTCGCCGACGGTGACGGTCAGGAGCGCGAGCACCATGATAATGTGACGGGGCATGGGTGAGTCCCGGCGGGTGGGGTGGGTGTCGGTTCTGTTATCGCATACCGAGGGGGCGTAGGAAACAGCGTGTTCGACCGAACGCTGACAGCGAACGAGTGGCGGGCACGGCGGGAGGCGTACCGGGCGCGCGTGCGCCCGTGGGTGACGGACCGCGTTCACCGCGTCAGCCGGCAGCGGAAACACCCGGTCCACGACTTCCTGTTCGAGTACTACGCCTACCGGCCGTCGTACCTGATGCGCTGGTCTCCGGGCGTCGGCGTGCGGCTCGAAGGCGCGAGCGAGGCGGACCTCGACTGGCGGCAGTGGTCCCGGCCGTGCGACGGCGGCTGGGTGCTACCGGTGGACGGCTTCCCGCAGCGCCGGCTGCCGTTCCTGCGGTGGGCGATCGACTACCTGGAGACGACCGGCGGGCGCGAGCCGTCGTTCGGCTGTTTCGGGCTACACGAGTGGGCGATGGTGTACCGCGAGGAGCAGGTCCGGCACGGCCGGGTGCCGTTGCGGTTATCGCGGTCTGCGACAAATGCCGTTGTCGAGTCAGCCGCTCTGCACTGTACGCACTACGACGCCTTCCGGTTCTTCACCCCGGCGGCGGTGCCGCGGAACCGAGTGCCGCTTTCCCGGGAGGCAACAGCAGACCACGACCAGCCGGGGTGTCTGCACGTCACGATGGACCTCTACAAGTGGGCGTTCGTGATCGCCCCGTACTCGGCCGCGGAGGTGGTGGCCGACGCCTTCGAACTGGCCGTGGTGGCGCGGGAGTTGGACATGCGCGTCAGCCCCTACGACCTGACCGGGTTCGGGTTCACGCCGATCCGAATTGAAACGCGCGAGGGTCGGGAGGAGTACGTCGAGACCCAGCGGGACCTGTACCGACGAGCGCAGCCTGTCCGGGTGCGGGTGTTGGCGGAGTACCGGCGGCTGCTCGCTGTTACGCCGGCCGGAACACGGGGTCCGTGAAGAACCCGATGTCGTCGAGTTGATCCTTGAGCCGGTTGGCGTCGGCCGGCTCGATCGGCGTCAGCGGCGGCCGGACCGGGCCGCAATCGACTCCGACCAGCCGCATCACCTCCTTGTTCGCGGCAAACCCGCCGTGCGCCTCGATCGCCCGCACCAGTTCGACGCTTCGACGCTGGAGCCGGCGGGCCTGCGGCATGTCGCTAGCGTCGAACGCGGCCAGCATCCGCTTGTAGAGCGGGGCCGCGTAGTTGTAGGTGCTCCCAACGCCGCCGCGGACGCCGAGCGCGACTGTCGCCAGCAACTCTTCGTCGATCCCGAACAGCACGTCGAGCGACCCGTCGCGGAAGGCGAGGCATTCCTGCAACCCGACCAGGTCCGGGTTGCTGTACTTGACCCCGGCGAACGTCGGAGCCTCCTCGGCCGCGCGGGCCATCAACTCCACGGTCGGGACGCTCACCCCGGTCATGCCGGGGATGTCGTAGTAGTAGAGGGCCGTCCGCGGGGCCGAGCGGGCGACGGCGCCCAGGAACCGGGCCACCTCGGCGACACTCGCCGGCTTGTGGTAGAACGGCGGGACGGCCGCGATGGCGTCGGACCCCACCCCTTCCGCGTGGGTAGCCAACTCCTGGACATCCTTGACGCAAGCATGGCCGACGTGCACGATCACCGGGAACCGACCGGCCGCCGCTTTGATCCATCGCTCGGCGACGGTCCGTCGCTCGGTGTTGGTCAGCGACATTCCTTCGCCGGTAGTCCCGCAGATGAACGCGCCGTCCACACCGGAGCGGGCTAGGTGATCGACCTGCCGGTCGATGGCGTCGGAGTTGAGCGAGCCGTCGGGGTGGAACGGGGTGTGCGGGGCGGCGATCAGGCCGGTAAGGCGGGTCACGGGCGGCTCGGGTCTTGTAGGGTGGGCCGAGTCTTCGAG
>DASSAT010000466.1:0-2592 GCA_035699305.1 Fimbriiglobus sp.
CGAGTTGGGCGCCGTGGGGCTGGTGACGACGCACGACCTGGCGCTGACCGAGGCGACGACCCGGCTCGGAGGGGCGGCCAACGTCCACTTCGCGGACCAACTGGCGAACGGCGAGATGGTCTTCGACTACACGATGCGGCCGGGCGTCGTCCCCCACGGCAACGGCGTGGCCCTGATGCGGGCGGTCGGGTTGGACGTCTGAAGAGAACGAACCACAGAGTCACAGAGGACACAGAGGGAAGAAACACAGAGCAGACAACAATCAGGGTTAAAGACAAAAACAGTGCGGCTTTGTCTTCTGTCTTGGACCCTGCTTTTTTCTCTGTGTTTCTTCCCTCGGTGTCCTCTGTGACTCTGTGGTTCGTTTATTCCGCCTTCAGCACCCCCAGCAACTCCCGGTGGACGCGGCCGTTGCTGGTGCAGATGTCCGCCCGGAACGGGTCGAATGGCCCGCCGCCGACCGTGGTCAGCGTGCCGCCGGCCTCGGCGATCAGCACCACCCCGGCCAGCACGTCCCAGGCCCAGTTGTCGAAGCCCCAGTAGGCGTCGAACCGGCCGGCCGCGACGTACGCCAGGTTGATCGCCGTCGAGCCGCCCCGCCGCAGTGCCTGCGCGTGGTACGCCACCCGCTTCCACGCCTCCAGGTTGCGCAGCTGTGCCTCCCAGTTCGCCGGGAACCCGGTCGAGACCAGCGAGTCCCGCAGCGTCTCGGTGGCGCTGACCCGGATCGGCTCGCCGTTGAGCTTCGCCCCGAGGCCGGCCGCGGCGGTGTACAGTTCGCCGACCCGCGGGTCAAAGACCACCCCGACCGCCGGCTTGCCGTCCACCAGCAGCCCGACCGAGACGCAGTAGGCGGGTACGTCGTGGACGTAGTTGACGGTGCCGTCGAGCGGGTCCACGACCCAGGTCGGCGGGGCGCCGGCCGGCGGTCGGGTCGCCTCGATCGGTTTGCCGAAGCAGTCCTCCTCGCCGACGAACAAGTGATCGGGGAACCGGCCGAGGAGGTAGTCCTTGATCGCCCTCTGGGAGGCGTTGTCGGCGTCGGTGACGAGGTCGGCGCGGGCCTTCTCGCGGACGTGGAACTTCTTGCGCCACCGCCCCAGTTCCGCCGCCCCCAGCCGGGCGGCCTCGGTGGCGGCGTCGAGGTAGTCGCTAAGTTGATCGGTACTCATGGGGTCATCTTATGCCGAGTTGTGTTGTTCTCTGTCTTTCTCCCCTCTCCCCTTGGGGGAGAGGGGCCGGGGGTGAGGGGTCTTCGGCGTGGGAAGCTCCACCCCTCACCCCCATCCCCTCTCCCCCAAGGGGAGAGGGGGGTAAGAGATCCGCATCCGAGGGACTCGCTTGACCACCGCACCGGACTGGACCGCCGCCCGCGCGCAAATCCACCTCGACCCGGCCGTCGCCATGCTCAACACCGGGTCGTTCGGCCCGCTGCCGCGGCCGGTGTTCGACCGGGCGACGGAGCTGCGCCGCCAGCTCGCCGCCGGGCCGACCGACTTCTTCGTCCGCCGGCAGCCGCCCCTGCTGTGGCACGCGCGCGAACGACTGGCCGGCTTCCTCGGCACTGCGCCGCACCGGCTGGTGTTCACGGCCAACGTCTCCGCCGCGATCAACCTCGTCGCCTCCGGGCTGCGGCTCAGCTCGCCGGGCGAGGTGCTGTTGACCGACCACGAGTACGGGGCGATGCACTGGTGCTGGGAGCGGGCCTGCCAGCGCCAGGGACTGACGCTGCGGACGTTCCCGCTGCCGACGATGCCGCGCGACCCCGGCGAGGTAATCGACGCAGCGGTACGGGCGATGTCGCCGCGGACCCGGCTGTTCTTCTTCAGTCACGTCCTGTCGCCAACCGGGCTAGTCCTGCCGGCCAAGGAACTGTGCGCCGAGGCGCGGCGACGCGGCATCCTTACCGTGGTGGATGGCGCGCATGCGGTCGCCATGACGCCGCTGAACATTGATGCGGTCGGAGCGGACTTCTACTCGGGCAACTGTCACAAGTGGCTGCTGGCGCCGACCGGGGCCGGGTTCCTGGTGATCGGCCCCGGCAACGAGGACCGACTTCATCCGCTGCACGTCAGTTGGGGCTACTACCCCGACCGGTATCCGCTCGGCGACGCGGCCGCGGCCCCGGGGCCGGACGACCGGGACGCCTACGGCTCGACGCCGCGGGTGCGGTTCCTGGAGTTCGAGGGGACGCGGGACGTCTGCCCGTGGCTGGCGGTGCCCGAGGCGATCGACTTCCAGGCGGCGCTGGGGTGGGAGAACGTGCGGCAGCGGGTGGCCGAGTTGTCGGCGTACACCCGCAAGGTGATCGGGCTGAAGCCGGCGACGCCGGAGGGGCTGTGCGGCGCGATGACGGCGTTCGAGTTGCCCGCGGGAACGGAGGCGGTGCCGCTACGGAAGAAGCTTTGGGACGCGCGGGTGGAGGTGCCGGTGGTGGAGCGGCCGGACCGGCTTCTGGTGCGGGTCAGCCACCACTTCTACACGGCCGAGGAGGAGATCGACCGGCTGGCGGAGGTGTTGGGGGACATCCTGTAGGTCGGGTCGAGTCTTCGAGGCCCGACATCTGGTCCCCTCTCCCCTTGGGGGAGAGGG
>DASSAT010000467.1:0-3485 GCA_035699305.1 Fimbriiglobus sp.
AACCCCCACGGCTCGTCAGCACTCGCGCTGTCGTCATAACCGGGCGCGGCGGGCCGCGGGACCGTCTGGGTAAACCCGTCCGCGCTTTCCGGTCGCGCCGGGGGCGGGTATTGTATCGCCATTCCTCGGTGTCACCCCGCCGTCACCCCTCCCGAGACGACACCATGACCGCCCTGCTCGCCCTCCTCCTCGTCCTCGGCCAGGATGCCCCGGAACAGGCCCCGCCCCCCCGCGCGGTCCAGTCCGTAAAGCCGGACCGGCCCGATCGCCAGAAGAAGGGGAAAAAGAAGAAGCCGAAGGCCGACGAGAAGACCCTGACCCCTGGCCTGCTCAGCCCCCGGTCGATCGGTCCGGCGGTGACCTCCGGCCGGGTCGTCGGGTTCGCGGTCCACCCGCGGGACCGGTCCACCTTCTACGTCGCGGTCGCCTCCGGCGGGGTGTGGAAGACCACCAACGGCGGCACCACCTGGCGGCCGGTCTTCGACGACCAGGGTTCGTACTCGATCGGCTATGTGGCGCTGGACCCGAAGGACCCGAACACCGTCTGGGTCGGCACCGGCGAGAACAACAGCCAGCGAAGCGTCGGCTACGGCGACGGCGTCTACAAGAGCACCAACGGCGGCAATAGCTGGACCAACGTCGGCCTCAAGCACTCCGAGCACATCGGCCGCATCCTGGTCAACCCGCGGGACTCGAACACGGTCTACGTCGCGGCTCAAGGGCCGCTGTGGGGGCCGGGGGGAGACCGCGGCCTGTACAAGACGACCGACAGCGGCAAGACCTGGAAGAACGTCCTCAAGTTCGACGAACACACCGGCGTCACCGACGTGGTGATGCCCGACCCGGCGCACCCGGACGTGCTGCTCGCGGCCAGCTGGCAGCGCGCCCGGCACGTCTGGTCCATCGTCAACGGCGGCCCCGGCAGCGGGCTGCACCGCAGCACCGACGGCGGCAAGACCTGGAAGAAAGTTACATCCGGCCTGCCCGGTGGCGAACTCGGGCGGCTCGGGCTGGCGGTCGCCCCGTCCGCGGCGAACACCGTCTACGCCATCGTCGAGACGGCCGACCGGTCCGGCGGCATCTACCGCAGCACCGACGGTGGGCAGTCCTGGCAGAAGCGGAACCCGTTCGAGGGGCTGCCGATGTACTACGCCCACCTGGTCGTGGACCCGGCGAACAAGGACCGCGTCTACGTCATGGACACCATCGTCCGCGTCTCCGATGATGGCGGCGGCACCGTCCGCCCGCTCGGCGCCCGCAACACCCACGTCGATTACCACGCGCTCTACGTCGATCCGAAGGACCCGAAGTACTACCTGATCGGCTGCGATGGCGGCGTCTACGAGAGCTTCGACCGCGGGGCCAACTGGCAGTTCAAGGCGAACCTGCCGGTCACGCAGTTCTACGACGTGGGGGCGGACCAGAACCCGAAGAGCGGCAAGTTCTACCACGTCTACGGCGGCACCCAGGACAACTTCACCCTCGGCGGCCCGGCCCGCACCCGGTCCGCCCACGGCATCGTCAACGGCGACTGGTACGTCGTCCAGGGCGGCGACGGGTTCCACGTCAAGGTGGACCCGGCCGACCCGGACACGATCTACGCCGAGGCCCAGTACGGCGGGCTGGTCCGGTACGACCGCAAGACCGGCACCCGCATCGACATTACCCCGCTGGCCGCGCCCGGCGAGCCGCCCTTGCGGTGGAACTGGGACAGCCCGATCGTCATCAGCCCGCACGACCACCGGCGGGTCTACTTCGCCTGCAACCGCGTCTTCCGCACCGACGACCGCGGCGGCTCGTGGGCGCCGGTCAGCCCGGACCTGAGCCGGCAGCTCGACCGCGACAAGCTCAAGGTCATGGGCAAGCTCTGGGGGCCGGACGCGGTCGGCCGGCACCAATCCACCAGCTTCTACGGCAACATCGTCGCGCTGGCCGAGTCGCTCAAGACCGAAGGGCTACTCTTCGCCGGCACCGACGACGGGCTGATTCAAGTCACCGAGGACGGCGGCAAGTCCTGGACGAAGTACGACGAGTTTCCCGGCGTCCCGGACCGGTCCTACGTCAGCAAGCTGGTGCCGTCCGGCCACGACGGCAACACCGTCTACGCCGCCTTCGACAACCACAAGGAGTCCGACTACAAGCCGTACCTGCTCAAGAGCACCGACGCCGGCAAGACCTGGGCGAGCATCGCCGGCGACCTGCCGCCGCGCGGCACCGTCTACTGCGTCGCCGAAGATCACGTCGATCCGAACCTGCTCTTCTGCGGCACCGAGTTCGGGCTGTACGTCACCCGGGACGGCGGCAAGAAGTGGCTGCGTATCCGCGACGACCTGCCGACGATCCAGGTGAAGGACCTGCTCATTCAGAAGCACAACAACGACCTGGTGGTCGGCACCTTCGGTCGCGGCATCTACGTCATCGACGACTACTCGCACCTGCGGTCGTTCGACCCGGCGGTGTTGAAGAAGGACGTGCACCTGTTCCCGGCGTCGGATGCGGTGCTGTACGCCCCGATGGCGCAGTTTGGCGGCGGCGGCAAGGCGTTCCAGGGGGCGGCGTTCTTCACCGCCGCCAACCCGCCGTTCGGGGCCGCGTTCCTGTTCCATCGCAAAGAGGCGCTGAAGTCGCTCAAGCAGAAGCGCGAGGACGCCGAGAAGAAGGCGAAGAAGGAGAAAAAGGAGCCGCCGATCCCGACGCTGGAGGAGTTGCGCAAAGAGGCCGAGGAGGAGCCGCCGACCGTGACGCTGACCGTCACCGACGACGAGGGGTTCGTGCTGGCCACCGTCGATTGTCCGACGGACGAGGGGATGCACCGCGTCACCTGGAGCCTGCGCGAGACCGGCGGCGGGGTTGCGATGCCCGGCACGTACAAGGCGACCCTGGGCCAGCGCGTCGGCGGCAAGTATTCGCAGGTCGCCGGCCCGGTCGAGTTCAAGGTGGTGACGGACGTGTTGGCGCCGCTGACCGAGGCGCAATACGCGGAGATCGCGGCGTTCAACAAGAAGGCCCGCGCGCTGCAACGGGCACTCTCGGCGACCACCGACACGGCGTCCGATCTGGTCGTCCGGCTGGAGCGGATGAGGTCGGCCCTGGGCCGAGCCGAGAGGCCGGCCGAGGCGGCCAAGCAGCAGGCCCGCGACCTGATCGCCCGGGTGAAGCTGATCCAGCGGGCGCTCACCGGCGACTCGTTCCTGGCGTCGCGGAACGAGAATACGCCAGTGTCCATCGCCGAGCGCGTCCGCGAGGCGGCGCGGTCCAGCCGCGGCGCCATCCACCCGCCGACCGGCACCCAGAAGCAGGCGTACTCCGACGCGCGTGAGCAACTCGCCACCGAGGTCGGGAAGCTGCGGGCGATCCAGGAGAAGGAGTTGCCGGCGCTGGAGAAGTGGATGGCGGAGGTCGGCGCGCCGCTGCCACCGGGCCGGCTGCCGGTGATCGAGAGGAAGTAGAATCCCTGGGACCGCGGCCGTCCCGGCCGCTCTTGC
>DASSAT010000468.1:0-8465 GCA_035699305.1 Fimbriiglobus sp.
TAGTATATGGGCGCTGCACGCTATCGCGGCCGGTCAGCCAGGTGCGGTCATCAGTGAACAACCGACGGTAATCCCTATTGCTGCTGTGATCGGCTCCACTATTATTACGTCCGTCCGCCCAGTCGTATTTCCGGCTGTCGCTGTCCCTGATAGCGCGGCGGTGGAGGCGCTCGGTCGGCTGTTACGAGGGGGGAAGGAGCCTGGAACCCGGATCACAGCGGGTAAGGCGTTGATCCAGTTGCGGCGAGGAGGAGAGCCGGTCGCGCGCGAGTTGACAGAGGTATTGAAGAAGGTCAAGGGGGCGCGCCATCTTGAGACCGCGGCGATGTCGGCCCTCGCCGATCTCGGGCCAGCTGCTAAGTCAGCTGTTCCGAGCCTGGTGCCACTTCTGACGGAAGAAGACCCCGCCATCAACAAGATGCAACTAATTGCGACACTAAGAGCGATCGGACCCGAAGCACAAGCAGCGTTACCGGGATTGCGTAAGCTGATTGATGAGACCGAGAACCCCCGGTTGCGGGCGGCGGCAAAACAGGCAGTGTCTGTGATTAACACTAAGCAGAAGTGAGGATGTGACACGTGGCGATTGCTGATGAGGGAGAGCGACCGGGCGGCAGGGGGACCACCGAACGTCTTATCGCCGTTCGGCTCCACTTGCAATTGCTCGACGACAGAACTGTGCCAACGGTATTCCATTGGTATCCACCCACTGGAGCTCAGAACCCGTCTTGGAGTAATCCAGGCAACTGGTACATAGATAATGGTAGTGGCACGCCGGTGCGCCCTACGACATCGCCAAGTGCTGATGACGATGCGGACTTCGGCGGAATGTTCCCACTGTCCTCTGCCAACTGCATCGTCGATACGGATGCGGTATACCGTCTGCAGATCTTTGCAGCGTATACGGGGGATCTGACCTTAGCCACACCCACGTTTACGGTTATCAAATCGCTGAACCTAAATAACGGTGTATTCCGAAAAGCAGCCACCGTTACTGGTAATGCCCAACTGTTGCTGGACGACGTACTCGGCGTGGGAGCTACAGGCACAATCTTGACAGCCGAGTTCCATGGAGTCGATCTAGTCGTAGGCGGATCAGGAGATAGCCAGGCAAGCCTGACCATCAGGGCAAGCATTACTCAACCTCTTCCCGTCGCGTTCGACTCCGCAGTGCTCTACAACTATGACATCCTTGATTGGCAGGGTAATACAATTGCGCTCTCGGGCCACGCCACAATTGATAACTATGGGATTGCAGATATACTTGGAAACGCAGCATTCACTGACAACCCATTCCCTATCCAGCGACCCACAAACTCCTACTGCTATAATAACTATAACCTCACGACGTTCATAGGAGGATCGCCAATATTCCTGAGTGTACAGAATACTGGCGAGATGGTCGTTCGGACGAATACAAAATTCAGCGGTAACTACTACAGTGCTGGGACGACAGAAGTGCGCAACACCACTCTTGAGTTGGCCGGGAAGGCGGAACAGGTTGGTGGCACTTTTATCCTTGCCGACAGCGCGGCAACTGTCAAGCCCTCGGGCCAAGGGAACGTGCTGAACATCTACGACGGCTCGATAGTCGGCACTGGCAAGGTGGACGGGAACCTTACGCTCGGCGTTGACCCAAACGGCGGTGATCCGTTTGGGGGTATGTGGCAGCCCTCCCCCGTCATCAATCCCGGCTTCGCCGGCGCCGCCCAGGGCGATCCCCCCATCTCCGGCACGCTTACGATCACCCAGTCCTTCGAGATGTTCTCGTATTATGGCACGCCCGTTTGCACAATGCTTATCGATGTCACTGCGTCGGGTGGCTACGACAAGGTCGCCGTCACCGGGTGGGCACACCTCAGCGGCGCCTTGCGGCTCAACCCGTCGCCGGTCTACAAACCCATGTCCGGCACCCGGCTCGATTTCCTGACGTCCGGCAGCTTCGAGGGCACCGACTTCGATGAAGCGACCTCCACCTACTGGGGATCCTGGGCCGAACCCGGGTCGTCCAATCCGGTTAAGCCGGTCAAGTGGACGCTGACCAAGACCGCGAGCACGTACTCCCTGCTCGCAGAGCTAATCGTCGGCTCCGGCCCGCCGGGCGGCGGCTCCTGACGCGCTTTCTCACTCGCACCGATCTCCCGCCGTTGGCCGCTCGGTGAGCCGACGGCGGGCCGCACCATGTCCAACCCGATCCTCCCCGGCCCCATCGCGGTCGATGGGGCCGACGCCGACGCCACGTACCGCGCCTACGCCCGACCGCCCGCCCTGAGCGGCGGCGACGGCCGGCACGCCGCCATCTGCCCGCTCTCCGGCCGGGTCGCCGTCGTCGAGCCGGCCGACCTCCGCCTGCTGGCCGCCTGCCGGACGTTCGCCCCGCTCGATGTCCACGCCCGCCGGGGGTGCCTCGCCCTCGGACTGACCCTCGACATCGAGGATCGGGTCCGCGACCGGCTCACCGCCCTGGCGAACTCCGGGCTGCTCGTCCCCTATGGGCAGGTCAACGCCCTGCTCGACGCCTCCGCCCCGGCGCCGCCCGCGCCCGTCGCCGTCGTCGGCATCCCGACCCGCGACCGACCCGACCTGCTGACCCGCTGCGCCGCCGACCTGGCCCGGTCCGCCCGCGACGCCTACCGGTCGGTCGAACTCGTCGTCGCCGACGGGTCCACCCGGCCGGAGTCGCAGGCCGCCAACCGTCGGGTGCTGGAGGCGCTGCGGGACAGCTTCCCCGGCGAAGTGCGATACGTCGGCGCGGCCGAGCGCGAGCGGTACGTCGCCGCGCTGGTCCGGGCCGGGGCCGACCCGGACGCCGCCCGGTTCGCCCTGCTGCCGGACGAGTCGCTGTTCGCCGCGGGGGCCAATCGCAACCTGCTGGCCCTACACGCGGCCGGCCGGGTCCTCCTCCAACTGGACGACGACACGCTCAGCCGCACCGCCCCCGTGCCCGCCGCCCGGGCCGGCCTCGCCCTCACGTCCCTCCCCGACCCGACCGAGTTCTGGTTCCTGCCGGGGGCGCTGCCCACCGCCGACGAACTGCCGGGAGCGGCCGACGTCGCGGGGGTCCACGAAGCCCTCCTCGGCCGGGGACTGGCGGACTGCGCGGCCGCGGCCGGGCCGCCGGACCTGGACGGGGCCGAGGCGCCGTTCTTCCTGCGGCTGCGGGCGGCCGGCGGGCGGGTGCGGGTGACGACCGCCGGGGTGGCCGGCGACTCCGGCATGGGGGCGACGCTGTACTACCTCCTGCTCCGCGGGGCGTCCCGCGACCGGCTCCACGCGTCGGAGGCCGACTACCGCGCGGCCGTCGGCGGCGGCCCGGTGGTCCGGGGCGTGACCCGCCCGACCGTCACGTCCGGGTCGGTGTGCATGGGGCTAAACCTGGGGCTGGACCTGCGCACGCCGCTGCCGCCGTTCCCGCCGGCGCTGCGGAACGAGGACGGAGTGTTCGGGGCGCTGGTGCAGACGTGCTGCCCGTCGGCGTTCATGGGCCACCTGCCGGCCGCCGTCTGGCACCTGCCCCCCGGCCGGCGGGCGAACGCCCCCGACCTGCTCGACCGGTGGACCGACGGCGTCCGCTCCGAGCACCTGCTGATCGCGCTGGTCCGGGCCTGCGCCCCGTCGGCCCCGTCCGCGGACGAGCGACGGAACCTCCGCATCCTGGGTGACGGGCTGGCCGGGCTGGGAGGTCTGCCGGCCGGTGAGTTCCGAGCCATGATCCGGTCAACCGCGTGGGACCTGATAGCGGGGATGTCCGGCCAGCTGACCGCGCTTCTGGAAGAGTTCGGCGGGGAGCCGGGCTGGTGGGCCGACGACGTGAAGCGGCTGGCGTCGCGGTTCCGGGACGCGGCGACCAGCGAACAGTTCGGCGTCCCGATCGACCTGCGGTCCGAGGCAAGCCCGGACGAATCAATTCACCGGTTCCAGCGACTGATCGGTCGGTTCGGCAATCTTCTTCTGCACTGGCACGATCTGGCGGACGCCGCCGCCGGCTTACGGTTCAGGGGTCCGGCATGATACCATGACACCCGCGGCGGTAGGGCCGCCGACCGGAGGCGTGATACAATCCCGGTATCGCGGAGGGCATTCCCATGAGCACGGTGATTATCGACGGGCCGACCCGGGACAAGCTGCTGGCGGCTGGCGGGACGGCCGAGTTGCAAGACGAGGCCGGCAACCCGATCGGCAAGTTTGTCAAGTACACACAGGTCGGCCCCTACCTCGTCGAGGGCGAGTGGCCGTCCGACGAGGAGTTGGACCGCCGCACGCGCGAGGGCCGGCGGTTTACGGCCGCCCAGGTGGAGGAGCGCCTCCGCAAGCTGAAGGAGGCGCTCGGATGAGCGTCGAGTGGGAGGAGGACACCCTCGACAAGCTCGCCGACATCTACGTCGAAGCGACCCCCGCGGAGCGGGAGGCCATCGGCCACTGCGTCGAGCGCATCAACGCCCAACTGGCGATCGACCCGCACGACCCGGGTGAGTCGCGCGGCCCGGGTCGGCGCGTCTGGTTCACTCCTCCGCTGGTGGTCGCCTACGACCTGCCGGCCGGCGGCGGGGTACTCGTCAATCACGTCGCGAAGTCGAAGGACGGCCCCGCGGCCGAGTGACCCCGCTCGGCCCGTGGGCTTTCCCGTGCGCGGGTGCTACAACACCCCGAACGCACCGCGCACGAGGGCCCTTCGCATGTCCGCCGACCCCTGGTTCCAGACGCTCTTCGCAAACCGCATCGGCGGGGCCGACTACGGCAAGGGGACCGAAATCTACAAGTTCGAGAGGATCAAGCGCGCCAAGCGACAGGCCGTCGCCGACCACCCCGACCGCCAACTCCTCGACTTCGGCATCGGCGAGAACGACGACATGGCTGCCGCCGTCGTCCGCGAGAAGCTCAAGAGCGAGGTCGATAAGCCCGAGAACCGCGGCTACGCCGACAACGGCATCGCCGCGTTCAAGGAGTCGGCCGCCGCGTTCATGAAGCGGCAGTTCGGCGTGACGCTCGACCCGGCGACGGAGGTGTGTCACTGCATCGGGTCGAAGCCGGCTTACGCCATGCTCCCGGCCTGCTTCATCAACCCCGGCGACGTGACGCTCATGACCGTCCCCGGCTATCCCGTCGCCGGCACCTACACCCGCTACTACGGCGGCGAAGTCCACAAGCTGCCGCTCACCGCCGCCAACGGCTTCACCCCGGACCTCGACGGCATCCCGGCCGACGTCAAGCGGCGGGCGAAGCTGCTGGTCCTCAACTACCCGAACAGCCCGACCGGGGCGGTCGCAACGACCGACTTCTACAAGCGCGTGATCGACTGGGCGCTGACCAACCGCGTCGTCGTCGTGCAGGACGCCGCCCACGTCCTGCTGACGTACCGGGGCGAACCGCTGAGCTTCCTCCAGGTGGACGGCGCGAAGGAAGTCGGCGTCGAAGTGCATTCGCTGTCGAAGGGGTTCGACATGATCGGTTGGCGGATGGGCTGGGTGTGCGGCCACCCGAAGCTCGTGCAGGCTTACGCCGACGTGAAGGACAACAGCGACAGCGGGCAGTTCATGGCCGTGCAACAAGCTGCCGCCGAGGCGCTGCGGCACCCGGAAATCCCTCAGCGCATCCGGACCAAGTACCGCCGCCGGCTGGAGAAGCTGGTCGCGGCTCTGCGGCAGGTCGGCTTCCGCTGCGAGATGCCGGGCGGGACGTACTTCCTGTACGCGAAGGCGCCGATGTCGGCCGGCGATCGCACCTTCGCCAACGCGGAGGAGGTGTCGCAGTACCTGATCCGCGAGCAGTCAGTCTGCTGCGTCCCGTGGGACGACGCCGGGCCGTACCTGCGGTTCTCGGTGACGTACACCGCCTGGGACGAGGCCGAGGAGGACGCCCTCATGGGCGAGACGGTGCGACGGCTCAAGGGACTGGGCCTGCGGTTCTGAGCCGTGTCGATGAGGTCTGTGGGACCGAAGGCAATCACCACAAAGGCACAAAGGTCACACAAAGACACACAAAGAAGAGAAGAGGCACAACGCCTTGCCTTCCTTTGTGTTCCTCTGTGTGATCTTTGTGCCTTTGTGGTGATTGCCTTCCGACACAGGGTGCGGTCTTGAACATACCGGGGGCGGCTCAGGGCCGATTGCCGTTGCCAGCCTCCCCCGCCGGCCGGACAATCCCGGCATGAGCCGAGACGCCGACCTGACGCGCATCCTCGACTGCGGCATCGTGGCCGTGGTCCGCGCCCCGGAGCCGGGCGGGCTGGTGGAGGTGGTCCGCGCGTTGGCCGACGGCGGCGTGACGGTCGCGGAGGTGACGCTCACTGTCCCCGGCGCCACGGACGTGATCCGCGAGGCACGCCGGCAGCTCGGCGACCGCGTGCTGCTCGGGGCCGGCACGGTGCTGGACCCGGAGACGGCCCGGACGGCGCTGCTGGCCGGGGCCGAGTTCGTCGTCTCCCCGACCGTCAACCCCGACGTGATCCGCCTGTGCCGCCGCTATGACAAAGTGGTGATGCCCGGCGCGTTCACCCCGACGGAAATCCTGTCCGCGTGGGAGGCCGGGGCCGACGTGGTGAAGGTGTTCCCGGCCGACGTGCTCGGCCCGGCGTTCTTTAAGGCGCTGCGCGGCCCGCTGCCGCAGGTGCGGCTGATGCCGACCGGCGGGGTGGACCTGACGACCGCCGCCGAGTTCCTGAACGCCGGCGCGGTGTGTCTGGGCGTCGGCAGTCAACTCGTGGACCCGAAGGCAGTCGCGGCGCGGCAGTTCGACAAGATTTCTGATCTGGCGCGGCAGTACGTTGAGATCGTGAAGCAGACCCGCGACCTAATGTAGTAGGCACACTCCGTGTGCCGTTCTTGCTTACCCGAAGAACGGCACACGGAGTGTGCCTACTACACTGAAAACCATGCCCCACGACGTCATCACCTTCGGCGAGGCGATGGTCCGGCTCGCGCCGCCGCACTTCCAGCGGCTAGAGCAGGCCCGCTCGCTCGACGTGGAGATCGGCGGCGCCGAACTCAACACCGCCGTCGGCCTCGCCCGCCTCGGCCGGTCGACGGCGTGGGTCTCACGGCTGCCGGACAACGCGCTGGGCCGGCTGATCGCCAACCGCATCCGCGAGGCCGGCGTCGGCGACGAGCACGTGCAATACACCGACGGCGGCCGGTGCGGCATCTACTTCCTGGAGTTCGGCGCGTCCCCACGGGCCAGCGGCATCCTCTACGACCGCAAGGACTCGTCGATCGCGCGCGTCGCCCCCGGCACGTTCAACTGGCCGGCGATCTTCCGCGGGGCGAAGCGGTTCCACGTCACCGGCATCACCGCGGCGCTGAGCCAGGGCGCCGCGGACGCGACCGCCGAGGCGCTGACCGCGGCGAGGGCCGCCGGGCTGGGCACCAGCATCGACCTGAACTACCGCAGCAAGCTGTGGAGCCAGGAGGACGCCGGCCGGGTGATGGCGGGCTTACTCGACCGGTGCGACGTGCTGATCGCCAGCGAGGCCGACGCGGGGCAGCTGTTCGGCGTCACCGGCGCCGACTTCGCCGCGGTGGCCGGCAAGCTGATCGAGCGCTTCGGCGTGACGGCGGTCGCCGGGGTGAAGCGGGAGACGCCGCTGGTGTGGCGGAACCGGTTCGGCGCGGTCGGCTTCACGCGCGGACAGCTCTACGAGACGCCGTGGTACGAGGTGGAGATCGTGGACCGGCTCGGGTCCGGCGACGCGCTCGCAAGCGGGCTGATCCACGGCCTGCTCGACGGCGACTTCCAAAAAGGACTGGAGTACGGCGCCGCGATGGGGGCACTCAAGCACACCGTCCCCGGCGACCTGCCGTGGTTCACCCGGGACGAGGTCGAGGCGGTGTTGGGTGGTCATGGCCTCCGAATCCGACGATAACGGTTAGCCGCGAGGCGCAGCCGAGCGCGGAGGAATCGGCGATGGACTTCTGGCTGAGCCGCGACGAGGTGCGAGAGCTGGACCGCCGCGCCATCGACGGGTACGGCGTCCCCGGCATCGTGCTGATGGAGAACGCCGGCCGCGGCTGCGCCGAGTTGCTGATGCGGCTGAACCCGGAGCGCAAGCCGACGGTGATCCTCTGCGGCCCCGGCAACAACGGCGGCGACGGGTTCGTAATCGCCCGGCATCTGGACAACCACGGGTGGCCGGTGAAGGTGTGGTACGTCGTCAAGGACGACAAGGCGCACACTGGTGAACTCGCGACTAACTATCAGATCGCGGCCCGGAGTGGTGTCTGGGTTCGGCATACTTGGGGCATTGCATTTCCCGACAAGAGTTACGTCGCGGATGTCACTCTGGCGCGGGTGTGGATAGTTGATGCCATGTTCGGCACCGGGCTGAGTCGAGCGTTGATGTCGCCCTACGACGAAGTGGTTGCGGCAGTCAACGCCTCCGGCAACCCCGTCCTGGCGGTGGACATCCCCTCCGGCCTCGACTGCGACTCTGGCGAGCCGCTCGGGCCGACGGTCCGCGCCACCCACACGGC
>DASSAT010000469.1:0-3295 GCA_035699305.1 Fimbriiglobus sp.
TAGGACTTACGCAGTTGCCCATTGTGGCAGGCCGAATGCCGGTTGCGTGAGGAACCCTCGAACCGCCTCGCGGATGATGCCCAGCTTGGCGGCGAACCAACTCACCCCGGTGGTGAACCGATGCCACTCCAGCCGCACGAACGCCCGCAGCGCGAACCCGATGTGGTTCCGCTGCGCGTTCGCCTGCCGTGTCTGGCAGCGGGCCACCGCCGTGTGCTGCTTCAGCCCGCGGTGGTACGCCTCGATCCCCCACGCCCGCTCGGCGTACCCCAACCGCGTCCCCTCGTCCATCCCCAGGTCGTTGGTGATCCAGTGCTCCGTGTCGCCATTCGGGGCGACGATCCGAAACGCCTTCACCAGCCCGAATCCCTCCAGATGCACCACCGTCCCCGTCGCCGCGATCGCACACTCCGAGATCGACCGATTGCCCGCGCGGTCCGGGTTCACCCGCCGGTTGCACCGCACCTGGGTGAGGAACACCCACCCGTGCCCCCGCACCGCCTTCAGGTTGTCCAGCCCCGAGAACCAGCAGTCGAAGGCCACACACGCCGGAGCCAGCCCGCGGCCCTTCGCCGCCGCGAGCATGTCCCGCAGGTGGTCGTTCTTCGTCCGCTTGGGGGCCTCGGCCGGGTCCACCAGCCGGTAGTCGCACGGCCACAGCCCGTCGCCGTCCGTCCACACCGCGGTGACCAGGTCGATCCCCTGAACCACCCGCCGGTGCCGGCCCGACCAGAACCGCCCGACCAGCCCCATGTGCTCGGCGTGCGGCTTGTCCAGCACCGTATCGTCGAACACCAGCACCCCGCCGGCCGGCAGGAGCGGTCGCACCTCCCGCCAGAGTTCGTCGGCGTCCGGTTCGAGGCGGTTGAGCAGGCGGGTGAAGGCGTCGTGCGCCGGGGCGTTCGGGCGGGTCGGCTGGCACCGCCCCATCTCGGTCGCCGTCCCCTCGCCGGGGGTGGCTACCAGGAAGGCGATGTAGTCGTCCGGGGTGGCACGGGGCGGGTTCATTGGTGCCCGTTATACCCCACCACCCCACCGCGATTCACCCCAAACCGGCCAACTGCGTAAGTCCTAATATAGTCCGGTCACTCCGCCCGACTCTTGTTCCCTCCCCCCCTTGGGGGGGAGGGTTAGGGTGGGGGGTACGCCCCACGAGTCCAGGCGATGTCACCGTCCGGGTGAGCCCTCCACCCCCCACCCCAACCCTCCCCCCCAAGTGGGGAGGGAGGAAGAAGGTCTACCGTGCCGCCTGCACGCGGGTGACGGTGAGCAGCCCGACGCCGCGGAGGTCGTTGGGGTAGGTCATCTCGCCGTAAAGCTGCACCTCGTAGCCCCGGAACCGTTCGAGATCGACGCCCGACCCGGCGACGGCGTAGCACCGCGGCCGCCCGCCCCGCGGTCCGTCCAGCGCGAACACTGCTCGGCCGCTCATCGCCGGCAGGCCGGTCGGCCGCAGCACCCCCGGGCCGACCCACTGGCCCGAAGGCGGCGGTCGGTCGCGGCGGCCCGGCTCGGGGCGCGGGGTGCCGCGCTGTTTCTCGCGGACGGCGTGGACCCGGGCGTAGCACAGGTTCGCCAGCTCGGGGTCGCCGCCGGGCTGGTTCATCTCGGCCGCCAGCCGCAGGTAGAGCGTCTCGGCGCGCGCGTAGTCCCCCTGCCCCGCGGCCTGCTCGGCCTGCTGCCAGAGGGGGTGGTTGGGCCAACTCGCTGGCCGGACCGCGCCGCCCGCCGGGCCGGGGACGGACGCGGCCACCGGCTCGAACGTCGCCTTCGACTCGGGCGGCACCGCCTTCGGGTTGGCGCGGACGATGGGGGCCGGCTGTGCCTTGAGGATGCGCACGGCCGACTTGGGCAGGTAGCGGAAGTCCCCATCCGGCGGCTCGATCGGGTACCAGTGAGACCCGTCGTGCTCGACCTTCTTGCCGATCACCAACACGATTGTCTGATCCGGGATGCGAGTCTTGCGGACGTTGAGCGGCTGGTTGTATCCGGGCCGGCCGACTGCGATCTCCACTTCGCCCTCGGAGGTGACGACGGCGTTGTAAGCCATCCCGTCCGTCTGCGGGCCGGCCGGCTTCAGAAACAGATGCTTGATCCAACTCACCTGCCCGCGCGGTGGCTGAACGGCAACCCAGTGCTCCCCCTCCTCGTGGTCCACGACCACCCGGGCACCGCGGAAGAGCGTCCCGGTCTCGGGCATCTGGTCGCTCGGGCCGCTGCGGATGTTGACGCTCTCGGCCGTCACCTCGGCGAGGTGGGCGGCCGGCTGAGCGGAAAGCCGCGAGGCGAGGCCGAGCGATAGTACCAGGACGGCGGGCGCGAGTCGCACGGGTCGGCCTCCGCGGACGGAGTTCGGTAAAGGTACGGGGATGGGGGAATACCATGCCGCGGCGGCGGGTCAAGTCCGGGTGGCCTGTGAGGCGGCCCGGTCGGAGAATGCCCCGGTCCACCCGAGGGGCCTCCCATGACCGCGCCGACCCTGGCCGAGTTGGCCAAGATGTTCGACCACTCGCTGCTCCAGCCGCAGCTCACCGACGCGGACCTGGAGCGCGGCTGTCAGGTTGCCCTGGAGTACAACGTCGCCTCGGTGTGCATCAAGCCGTATGCGGTGAAGCTGGCGGCAAAGCTGCTGGCCGGCTCGACTGTGGCGGTGAGCACGACCATCGGCTTCCCGCACGGCGGCCACCTGACGCGGGTGAAAGTGTTCGAGTCCGAGGCGGCAATGGATGACGGGGCCGTCGAGTTGGACATGGTGGTGAACGTCGGCAAGGTGCTCACCGGCGACTGGTCGTATGTCGCCGCCGACATCCGGGCCGTGGTGGACGCCGCCCACAAGCGCGGGGCGAAGGTGAAGGTGATCTTCGAGAACGCCCTGTTGAAGGACGAGCACAAGAAGGAACTGTGCCGCGTCTGCGGCGAGGTGGGTGCGGACTGGGTGAAGACGTCCACCGGGTACGCCGAGACGGGCGCCACTTTGGAAGACCTGCGACTGATGCGACAATACAGCCCGCTGCACGTGCAGGTGAAGGCGGCCGGCGGAGTGCGGACGTTCGAGCGGCTGCTGGAGGTGCGAGCCATCGGCGTCACCCGCGTCGGGGCGACCGCGACGAAGCAAATCCTCGACGAAGCGAAGGCGAAGCAGGATGGGTGACAGCGTAGGGTGGGTCAAGCCCGGCTTTGCGGGCGCCGACCCACCGTTCGGGAGCGTAGTAGGCACACGCCGTGTGCCGTTCTTCGTCCGCAAAGGCACACGGCGTGTGCCTACGACGCTCCCGGACGGTGGGGGGGCGCCCGC
>DASSAT010000470.1:0-3106 GCA_035699305.1 Fimbriiglobus sp.
CCTCCACCACGAACCGACGCTCTGGTTCTCCTCAAAATCCCTCTTGCCATCCGCCCCCATGTCTGGTTTAATACCTAAAGTTTTAGGTGTTAGGCCACGACCCCACCCAGGCGACCCCCGTGGACGACCTGCCGACCCCCACCCCGCGGGAACTGGAACTGCTCAAGGTGCTCTGGGAACACGGCCCCAAGAGCGTCTCCGAGGTGCACCGGCTCCTCAAGGCCGACGTCGGCTGGCAGCCGGCCCCGAATACCGTGCAGACCCTCCTGCGGATCATGGCGACCAAGGGTCTCGTCACCCACACCGCCGCCGGGCGGACGTTCATCTACGCCCCGGTGTTCAGCCGCGAGGAGACCGCGTCGCGGTTCCTCGACCGGGTGTTCGACGGGGCCGCGTCCCAGCTGGTGCAGAGCCTGCTCAAGGCCGAGAAGATCACGCCCGGCGAGCTGGAGCAGATGCGCCAGCTCATCAACCAGGCGCGAAAGAAATCGTAGGCGGGTGGGTGGGTCCGGCATACGACGTGCGGCGAGGCAGACAGTCCGCGACTGCGAGGTTGCCATGACCGACTCCTGGCTGACGGTAGCAGGGTGGCTGGGTCACACGGCCCTGGTCGGCGCGGCGGTGCTGCTGCTCGGCTGGGGCGGACTGCGACTGGTGAAAAGCCCGGCCCGGCGGCACCGGTTGGCCGCGTGGGCGGTCCGCGCCGCGGTCCTGGCCCCGGTACTGTGCTTGCTGCCGGCGTGGCTGACCGTGCCAGTTGGCAGCGGTGAGTGGCGAGCGATGAGCGGTGAGCCGGAGCAGACGACGGACACGCCGCCCCTACTGACGCCGCCGGACGGGACGGAACTGGCGTCCGCCGAACGGGCGCCCGGCTGGGACGCGGTGCTGACCCTCGACCCGGTGGCCGTGCCGGACCTGCCGCCGAACGCGGACTGGCGGCCGCCGACCGCCGTCGAGCGCGCGCCGGAGCCGAAACCCGTAACCCCCGAAGCGACCCCGACACCGCCGGCCGCTCCTTCTCCTTCCGAACCCTCGCCCCTCGCCCCTCGCCCCTCGCCCCTGGCCGCGGCTCTGCCGCTACTGGTGTCGGCCTACGCCCTGGCGGCGGCGCTCCTGGGACAGATGTTGCTCGGCCACGTCGGGCTGGTGCGGCTGGTGCGGTCGGCGCGGCCGGCGACGGCCCGGGTGCAGGCGCTCTTCGACGAGCTGGCGACGGGCTTCCGCCGCCGGCCGCGGGTGCTGGTCTCCGACCGGGTGGCGACGCCGGTCTGCTTCGGGCTGTGGCGGCCGACGGTGCTGCTGCCGGAGTCGCTGGCGCGGGCCGGCGCGGAGGCGCAGCTGCGGTGGGTGTTCGCGCACGAGTTGGATCACGTCCGCCGGGGCGACCTGGCGACCGGGTGGTGGGTCGGGCTGGCCCGGGCGATGTACTTCTTCGTCCCCTGGTACTGGCCCCTGCGGCGGGAGTTGAACCTCGCCCAGGAGTACCTGGCCGACGCGGCGGCCGCGGCCGCGGACGGTCGAGCAGTGGATTACGCGGCGTTCCTCGTAGACCTGTCGGGCGGACCGGCCCGGGTGCCGCGGATGGCCCACGCGGTCCGGGCGGGCGGGTCCGACCTCTTCCGGAGGGTGACTATGTTGCTGAAATCGGGCGCCGGGTTGGACCGGCGGTGCCCCCGTGGGTGGGCCGCGCTGGCGGCCGGCGGGGTGCTCTCGGCGGCGGTGCTGTTGTCCGGGCTGGGGATCGCCCAAGCCCAGGACGAGAAGCCGCCGCCCGAGAAGAAGGCCCAGGCCGAGAAGGCTGAGAAGGCCAAGCAGAAGGCGGAGAAGGCCCGGCAGCAGGCCGAGCGGAACCGGGACCGCGCCGCACGGGACAAGGAGCGGGCGGCCGGGCAAGACGTGGCCGCGATCAAGAAGGCGATCGCCGCGGCAGCCAAGGACGGCGACCTCGACGAGGTCCGCCAGCAGGTCGAGCGGTTGGAGAAGGCGCTGACCGCCCGCCGCCCGCGCGACGGTGATCGGCCGCGCGACGGCGAGCGGCGGCGCGACCCGAACCTGCTGCGCGGCCCGAAACCGCCGCTGCCGCCGCTGCCGCCGAACGTCCCGGGGGTCCCCGGCGGCCCGTTCCGCTTCGACATACCCAACGCCGAGCAGATGCACAAGGCGATGGAGCAGGCCGAGAAGGCGATGCGGCAGGCGATGGAGCAGCTCAAGGACAACCCCGAGGCCAAGGAGCAGATCGAGCGGGCGCTCCAGGCGTACCGCAAGGCGATGGAGCAGGGGCGCAAGCAGGCGGGCGACGCCCGGGACCGACTCAAGGAACTCCGCAAGGCCAACCCGGGCCAGTTCCCGCCGGGGTTCGAGGGGTTCGGCAAGGGGTTCGGCGGATTCCCGGGGTTCGACTTCGGCGGGCATCCGGGGTCGCCGCGCTTTGGTGTGATGGTCTCCCCGGTCACGGATGCGCTGGCCGAGCAGCTTGACCTGCCCAACGACCACGGCGTGGTGGTGGTCCAGGTGGTCCCGGGCAGCGTCGCCGACAAGGCCGGGGTGAAGAAGAACGACGTGGTCCTATCGTTCGCCGGCCAGGAGATCGGCGGCGACGTGAGCAAGTTCGCCGGCGCGGTGGAGAAGACCAAGCCCGGCCAGAAGGTCGAGGTGGTCGTCCTCCGCAAGGGCAAGAAGGAGACGCTCAAGGGGATCGAGTTGCCGAAGCGCGACCGCAAGCCGGGCGGGGGCTTCGAGTTCAAGTTCCCCGGCAAGGGCGAGTTCAAGTTCCCCGAGGGCGGCCGATTCAAGGTCCCAGCCCCGGGCAAGATCGGCTTCGAGTCGATGCAGGTGCAGATCGCCAACGACGAGTTCACGATCAACGCCACCAAGGACGGCACCAAGTACCAGCTGCGTGGCACGGTGGAGAACGGCAAGGCGGCACCGTCGCAGATCAAGGTCGGCGAGAAGTCGTACAAGTCGCTCAAGGACGTGCCCGAGGAGCACCGGGACGCGGTCAAGCAGCTGCTCGGCAGCGTCGGCGGCGCCCGCTGACCTGCTGTTCGGTAACTACGTCCGAACGCCCGGCCGAAGCCGGGCGTTCGGCATTTCCGGCCGACCGGTT
>DASSAT010000471.1:0-4336 GCA_035699305.1 Fimbriiglobus sp.
CGAGGTCGAAGCCGTCGTCGCCTTGCCCGACGGGAAGGTCCTCTTTGCCGGCCAGGCACAGGCCGCCAACTACCCCGACTACGGCGCGGTCGTCGGCCGGCTCAACTCCGACGGCTCCCCCGACCTGACGTTCGACGGCGACGGGATCGCGCTGCTGCCCGGCGTCTGGTACCCGGGGATGCGGCTGGCGGTCCTGCCCGACGGCCGGGCCGTCGTCGCTGGCGGGGGGCGGGACGAGGCGGCCGGCCCGCGCGTCAACTGGGTCGTCCGCCTCACCGCCGACGGCGCCCTCGACCCGACGTTCGACGGCAACGGGGTGCTGGGGCTCCCTCAGCCGGACTTCCCGGACCCGTCCGCGTCCGCGCTGAGCCGGGTGACGGCGGTGGCGGTCGCGGCCGACGGGCGGGTGGTCCTGGCCGGGGAGGTCGCCCGCCCGCACGAGCCGTTCTTCGCCGCCAGCGATTTCGGCGTGCTGCGGCTGACCGCCGACGGGCTGCCCGACGAGGCGTTCGGCCCCGGCGGGCTGCGGACGGTTGCGTTCGACCAGCCGGACGGCTTCAGCATCGACCGCCCTGCCGCGCTGGCCGTCCTGCCGGACGGCAGCGTCCTGGTGGCCGGTCACACCTCCGCCGCCATCATCTCCGGCGGGATCTTCGTTGCGACCAGCATGTCCATGACGGCCGCGGTCGCCCGGCTGACCGCCGACGGGGAACTCGACCCGACGTTCGGCGACGGCGGCAAGCTGACGTTCGACTTCCCCGGGGCGGTCACGGCGGAGCTGACCGACATCGAGGTGATGGCGGACGGCCGGGTCGTGCTCGCGGGCAACGCCAACCGCGTACTGCCGCAGATCGACTTTCCCATCGGGTGGTCGATCTTCGCCGCGGCGCGGCTGACCGCCGACGGGCAACTCGACCCGACGTTCGACGGCGACGGGCGGGTGACGGTCGGCGGCCCGGACTGGTTCCGCACCGGGACCGTGTTCGAGGTGGGTGTGCTGCCGGACGGCCGGGTGGTGCTGGCCGGGCAGGCGCGGCGGCCGACGTTCTTCCCGCTGTCGCAAGGCAGCACGCCGGTCGCGGCGGTGGTGTGCCTGACCGCCGACGGCGCCCCGGACGCGACGTTCGGCCGCGGCGGGCTGTTCGCCTTCCCGTTCGGCGCGGACCCCGACTTCGACCAAACCACCTCCGCCGCGGTGCTACCCGACGGCCGCACCCTGCTGGGCGGCAACGTCCAAGCGCAGCCAGCCGGGACGCAGACCGACCTGGGGTTCGCGATGCTCCTGGCCGACCCCGGCCCGGACTCCGTGGACCTGTCGTATCCGCCGGAGTGGGACGAGCCGTCGTTCGTGCCGCCAATCGAGCCACCCATCCCGCCGCCGCCGGTCGAACCGCCCGTCCCGCCGCGGACCCGCGCCCCGATCATCCCGGTCCCGCCCGGCGAGGGCGTGGTCACCGCGGACGTCAACGGCGACGGAGTCGAGGACGTGGTCAGCCCCGCCGGCCCGACCGGGTCGCGGGTGCGGGTGGTCAACGGCGTGGACGGGTCAGAGCTATCGGCGGTCGCACCGTTCGAGGACCGGTTCGTCGGCCGGGTCCAGTTGGCTGCGGCGGACCTCGACGGCGACGGGCAGGCCGAGGTGATCGCCGCCGCCGGCGCGGGTGGCGGGCCGCGGGTAGTGGTGTACCGCGGGGCCGACCTCGCTGCGGGGACGGCGCTGGCCGCGCTGACCTTCTTCGGCATCGACGACCCGGCGTTCCGCGGCGGCGCGCGGGTGGCACTCGGCGACGTGAACGGCGACGGGACGGCGGACCTGGTGGTGGCGGCCGGCCCCGGCGGCGGGCCGCGGGTCGCGCTGTTCGACGGCCGGTCGCTCGGCGGCGCGCCGGTGAAGCTCCAGCCCGACTTCTTCGCGTTCGAGGCCACACTCCGTGGCGGGGTGTTCGTGGCGGCCGGGGACGTGGACGGCGACGGGGCCGCGGAGATCGCGTTCGGTGGCGGCCCCGGCGGCGCGCCGCGGGTGCGGCTGTTCGACGGGACGGCGCTACTCGCCGCGGGGCCGTTCGCCAACGTGGACGAGGTGCCGGTGGCGCAGCGGGCGAACTTCTTCGCGGGGGACGCGGCCTTGCGCGACGGGGTGCGGCTGGCGTTGCGAGACGCCGACGGCGACGGCCGCGCGGACCTGGTGACCGGCAGCGGCGAGGGCGAACCGAGCCAGGTGTACCGGTCCATGAACCTGCTTACGAACCCTGCCCCGACCCCCGATCAGGGGTTGGACCCATTCGGGGCTGTCCCGGCCGGCGGGGTGTTCGTCGGGTAGCGCGCCGTGTACACTTCCGGCAATCCCTCCCCCGGGGGTTCGCGTCTGGACGGGTGGCCCCGCGGCCGTCGCGCGGGCCGCCCGTCCGGTTCGTTTCCGCAACACGGGGCCACACCGATGCCGACGCCGACCCGCCGCTTGCGCTGTGAGTTGCTCGAAGATCGCCTCACCCCCGCCGCGGGCGACCTCGACGCCAGCTTCGGCGACGGCGGCAAGGTGGTTCTTGGCCTCGGCCCGAACGTCGAACCCAACGCCGCCATCGTCCAGCCGGACGGCAAGGTCGTCGTGGCTGGGACCACCGACGGTACGGCCGCGGGCACCGACTTCCTGATCGCCCGGTTGGGCGCGGACGGCGCCCTCGACCCGTCGTTCGGCACCGGCGGGGTCCGGACGATCGACTTCGGTGGTCAGGACATCGCCACCGGGCTTGCCCTCCTGTCCGACGGGCGGATCGTGGTCAGCGGGACGGGATCGACCGTGATCGGTGGTGCGACCGCCGTCGCCCGGCTGAACCCGGACGGGACCGACGACGTCACGTTCGCCGGGACCGGGCGCCGGACGATCCACTTCGACTCGATCTATTTCTACGGCTCGGCGGTTGCCGTCGGCCCGCTCGGCGGGGTGTACCTGGCCGGCTCCAGTGGCGGGAACATGGGTGTCGCCCGGCTCGACCCGCTCGGCAACCTCGACACGGCGTTCGGCACCAACGGGGTGAAGACGATTGACCTGACCGGCAGCGACCTGTCGGTGAGTTACACCCCGACCGCTCTGACCGTCCTCCCCGACGGACGAGTGGTCCTGTCCGGTCACAACGGGTACATCCCCTCTGACCCCGTTCTCGGGGTGCCGCCCCCGCCGCCGCGGCCGGTGGGCTTCGTGGCTATCCGGCTGGCGGCCGACGGGTCGGCGGTGGACTCCGGGTTCGGCAACACGGTCTTGAACGGGACCAAGGTGGCGATGGTCGGACTCGGGTCCGGGTTTGGGACGAGTGGCCCCGTGGCCGCGCTCCAGCCGGACGGGGACTTGCTGCTGGCCGGTCCCACCATCCCGACAGGAACGGACGCGGCCGACTTCGCCGTCGCCCGGTTGACACCGACCGGTCAGCTCGATCCGTCCTTCAACGGGACCGGCACCCGCGTGATCGACTTCGGCCAGGACGACGTGGCCCTGGGGTTGACCCTCCAGTCGGACGGTCGGATTGTCGTCGGCGGGCGCTCGGAGGACCCGAGGGCGCCGCTGGAGAGCGACTTCGCGGTCGCCCGGCTGAACCGGGACGGGTCCGACGACCTGTCATTCGGCGGTCCTCACACGTTCGACCTCGGCGGCAGCGACCGGGCGCTCGCGGTGGGACTCGACCCGTTGGGCCGGATCACCCTCGCCGGGGTGTCGGGGTTGGGGAACTCGAGCGACCTGGCCGTCGCCCGGGTGGTCGGGTCGTCCGAGGCGTCGCGGGTACTGCTCGCCTCCGGCGCACCGGACGGCAGCGTTCTCCAGTACATCCCATCCGACGACCAATACGCAGCGGGGCCGACGTTCACCGCCTTCCCCGGGTTCGCCGGGCCGGTCCGCGTCACGGCGGTGGACGTGACCGGCGACGGGGTACCGGAGCGGGTGGTCGGGGCCGGCCCCGGCGGCGGGCCGGGGGTGGCGGTCTTCGACGGGGCGACCGGGGTGCTGCTGGCCGACTTCTTCGCGTTCGAGCCGACGTTCACCGGCGGGGTGCTCGTGGCTGGCGGCGACCTGACCGGCGACGGCCGGGCCGAGTTGGTTGTTGCCGCCGGCGCCGGCGGAGGTCCACGGGTGCGGGTGTTCGACGGCGCCAGCTTGGTCGTCAACGACCCGGTCGCGCTGACCGATTTCTTCGCCATCGACGACCCGGCGTTCCGCGGCGGCGCGCGGCCGGCGCTGGGGGACGTCAACGGCGACGGGACGCCGGACCTGGTTGTCTCGGCCGGGTTCGGCGGCGGGCCGCGGGTGGCGCTGTTCGACGGGAAGTCACTCGCCGACACCCCGGTG